>JAJZPJ010000018.1 GCA_021811225.1 Pseudomonadota bacterium | reverse complement strand
CTGGCCGCCGCCGTGGCGCGCGCCGCCGAACCCGGCCGCGACTACAGCTTCATGGAGTTCTGCGGCGGCCATACCCACGCCATCTCCCGCTACGGCGTCGCCGACCTGCTGCCGCCCGGCGTGCGCATGATCCACGGCCCCGGCTGCCCGGTCTGCGTCCTGCCGATCGGCCGGGTGGATATGGCCATCGAGCTGGCGCTCGCGCACGGGGCGACGCTGTGCACCTACGGCGACACGCTGCGCATCCCCGCCTCGCAGGGCCTGTCGCTGCTTCGGGCCAAGTCGCGCGGCGCCGACGTGCGCATCGTCTATTCCAGCGCCGACGCGCTGGTGCTGGCGCAGCAGCACCCGGAGCGCCAGGTGGTGTTCTTCGCCATCGGCTTCGAGACCACGACGCCGCCGACCGCGGTGGTGATCCGTCAGGCGCACGCCTTGAACCTCGCGAACTTCTCGGTGCTGTGCTGCCACGTGCTGACGCCGTCGGCGATCGGCCATATCCTCGAGTCGCCCGAGGTGCGCGAATACGGCACCGTGCCGCTCGACGGCTTCATCGGCCCGGCGCACGTGTCGACGGTGATCGGCAGCCGCCCCTACGAGTTCTTTGCCGAGGAATACCGCAAGCCGGTGGTGATCGCCGGCTTCGAGCCGCTCGACGTGATGCAGGCCATCCTGATGCTGGTCAATCAGGTCAATTCCGGCCGCGCCGAGGTGGAAAACGAGTTCGCGCGCGCGGTGACCCGGGAGGGCAATCTCAAGGCGCAGAACCTGGTGGCGGAGGTGTTCGAGCTGCGCCGAGAATTCGAGTGGCGCGGCCTCAACGTCGTGCCCTATTCGGCGCTGCGGATCAGGGAGGACTACGCCCGCTTCGACGCCGAGCGGCGCTTTCCGCTCAGCTACCGGCGCGTGGCCGACAATCGCGCCTGCGAGTGCGGGGCCATCCTGCGCGGCGTCAAGCGGCCCTGGCAGTGCAAGCTGTTCGGCACGGCGTGCACGCCGGAGAATCCGATGGGCTCGTGCATGGTGTCCTCCGAGGGCGCCTGCGCCGCCCATTACACCTACGGCCGTTACCAGGAGACGACACGGGCATGAACGCAGCGAAGCGGGGTTACGTCCGGCGGCTGGATCTCGAGGCGGGGCGGGTGGACATGAGCCACGGCTCGGGCGGGCGCGCGATGGCGCAGCTGATCGAGGAACTGTTCGCGCCGGCCTTCGCCAACGACTATCTCGCTCAGGGCGACGACGGCGCGGTGCTGCCCGCGGCGCCGGGCCGGCTGGTGATGAGCAGCGACTGTCACGTGGTCTCGCCGCTGTTCTTTCCCGGCGGCGACATCGGCTGCCTGTCGGTGCATGGCACCATCAACGACGTCGCGATGATGGGCGCCAAGCCGCTCTATCTCACCGCCGGCTTCATCCTCGAAGAGGGTTTCCCGCTCGCCGATTTGCAGCGCATCATCGACTCGATGGCGCGCGCATCGAGGCAGGCCGGCGTGCCGGTGGTCGCCGGCGACACCAAGGTGGTCGAGCGCGGTCACGGCGACGGCGTCTTCATCACCACCACCGGCCTGGGCTGGCTGCCCGAGGGCGTGAATCTCTCCGGCAGCCGGGCGCGGCCGGGCGACCGCATCCTGGTCTCGGGCAGCATCGGCGATCACGGCATGGCGATCATGGCGCAGCGCGAGAGCCTGGGCTTCACCTCGCCCATCGTCTCCGACACGCAGGCGCTGCACGGCCTGGTCGCTGCCCTGCTGTCCTCGGGCGTCAAGGTGCGCGCGCTGCGCGACCCGACGCGCGGCGGCCTGGCCACCACCCTGAACGAAATCGCGCGGCAGTCGGGCGTGGGCATGATGCTCGAGGAAGCGGCGATTCCGGTGAATACCGAGGTCGCCGCCGCCTGCGAACTGCTCGGCCTCGATCCGCTCTACGTCGCCAACGAAGGCAAGCTGGTGGCCATCGTCGCCGGGGACGACGCCGAGCGCGCGCGCGCGGCGCTCGCCGCCCATCCGCAGGGGGCGCGCGCGGCGATCGTCGGCACGGTACACGAGGACGCCCATCACTTCGTGCAGATGACCACCGGCTTCGGCGGCCGCCGCATCGTCGACTGGCTCACCGGCGAGCAGCTGCCGCGCATCTGCTGAGGCCGAACTTGCGCATCCTGCTCTTGACCCACGCCTACAACGGCCTGACCCAGCGGATCCACACCGAACTGGCCGCCGCCGGCCACGAGTTGTCGGTCGAGTTCGACATCTCGGACTCGGTCACCGAGGAGGCGGTGGCGCTGTTCCGGCCGCAGCTGATCGTCGCGCCCTACCTGCGCCGGGCGATTCCCGAATCGGTCTGGCGCCGTCACGTCTGCCTGATCGTGCATCCGGGCATCGTCGGCGACCGCGGACCCTCGGCGCTCGACTGGGTGGTCCAGGAGGGAGCGGAGCTGCACCCCGACTGGGGCGTGACGGTGCTGCAGGCCGAGGCCGAGATGGACGCCGGACCGATCTGGGCGAGCGAGACCTTCGCCATGCGTCCCGGGCGCAAGTCCAGCCTGTACCGCCACGAGGTCGCCGCCGCGGCGGTGCGCGCGGTGTCGACCGCGGTCGCGCGCTTCGCCGCCGGCGGCTTTGTGCCGGTGCCGCCGGCCCAGGCCGGCGGCACCGGCCGGCAGCGGCCCCCGATGCGCCAGCAGGACCGCGCCATCGACTGGCGGCGCGACGATGCCGCCACCGTGCTGCGCAAGCTCGACGCCGCCGACGGCCATCCCGGCGTCGCCGGCCGCCTGTTCGGCGAGCCCTGCCAGCTCTACGACGGCCGGGCCGAGACGGGCATCGCCGGCGGCGCCCCCGGCGAGCCGATCGGCCGGCGCGAGACGGCGCTGCTCGTCGCCACCGTCGATGGCGCGGTGTGGATCGGCCACGTCAGGCGCGAGCCCTCCAGCCGGAATCAAATCCCCGCGATCAAGCTGCCCGCGACGCTGGCCTTCGCCGAGCGCGTGGGCGCACTGCCCGAATTGCCGCTGGCCGACTGCTGGGCGAAGCCGGGCACCTGGCAGGACATCGCCTACGAAGAGACCGGGGACGTCGGCACCCTGCGCTTCGAGTTCTACAACGGCGCGATGAGCACCGGGCAGTGCCGGCGCCTGCAGGCCGCCTGCCTCTGGGCGGCGCGGCGGCCGACGCGGGTGCTGGTGCTGGCGGGCGGCGCCGACTTCTGGTCCAACGGCATCCACCTCAACGTCATCGAGGCGGCGGCGAGTCCGGCCGACGAATCCTGGCGCAACATCGAAGCCATCGACGACCTGGCCGAGACGCTGATCCGCATGGATTCCAAGCTCACCGTCGCCGCGCTCGGGGGCAACGCCGGCGCCGGCGGCGCCTACCTCGCGCGCGCCGCCGACCTGGTCTGGGTGCGGGACGGCGTCTTGCTCAACCCGCACTACAAGAACATGGGCAATCTCTACGGCTCGGAATACTGGACCTATCTGCTGCCCCCGCGCGTGGGTCTGGACGCCGCCCGCGCGATCATGAACAACCGCCTGCCGCTCTCCGCCGCTGCGGCGCTGGCCTGCGGCCTGACCGACGCCCGCCTGGCGGGCGAGCCTGAGGCCTTCGGCCGCGAGCTCGGGCGCCGTGCGCGCGAGCTCGCTGCCGCCGACGATCATGGGCGCAGGCTCGAAGCCAAACGCGCGCGGCGCGCCAGCGACGAGGCGGCCAAGCCGCTGGCGCAGTACCGGGCCGAGGAACTGGCGCACATGAAGCGGAACTTCTACGGCTTCGATCCCAGCTATCACGTCGCACGCTATCATTTCGTGAACAAGTCGCCCGCATCGTGGACGCCGCGCCATCTGGCGCGACACCGCGATCTGGGCTGGAGGGTGCCGGCATGAACAGCGCAGGACCGAGGCTGCCCGCGGTGCTGGTGGTCGACGACGAGGTCCGCTCGCAGGAGGCGCTGCGCCGCACCCTGGAAGAGGACTTCAGCGTATTCACCGCCGGCAGCGCCGAGCAGGCGACGCAGGTGATGCGCCGCGAATTCATCGAAATCGTGCTCTGCGACCAGCGCATGCCCGGCGTCTCCGGCGTCGAGTTCCTGAAGCAGGTGCGGGCGGACTGGCCGGACTCGGTGCGCATCATCATCTCCGGCTACACCGACGCCGAGGACATCATCGCCGGCATCAACGAGGCCGGCATCTGGCAGTATCTGATGAAGCCCTGGCAGCCGGAGCAGCTGCTCCTGATCCTGAAGCGCGCGGCGGAACTGCATCGCCTGCAGCAAGACAACCAGCGCCTGTCGCTGGAGCTGCGCGACAGCCCGGCGGCGCTGCAGCAGCGGGTCGCGACCAAGCGCGCCAATGCCCGGGCGCGTTCCGGATTCGAGCGCCTGGCGCGCTCGCCCGGCAGCCCGCTCGACGCGGTGTGCGAGCTGGCGGCGCGCTTCGCGCCCCACGACCTGCCCATCCTGGTCACCGGCGAATCGGGCACCGGCAAGGAGCTGCTGGCGCGGGCGATCCACTATGCCAGCGCGCGCGCCGACCAGCCCTTCGTGGTCGAGAACTGCGCCGCGCTGCCCGACACCCTGCTCGAGTCCGAACTGTTCGGCCACAAGCGCGGCGCCTACACCGGCGCCTTCGAGGATCGCATCGGCCTGTTCCAGCAGGCCGACGGCGGCACGATTTTCCTCGACGAAATCGGCGAGACCTCGCCCGCCTTCCAGGTCAAGCTGCTGCGCGCGCTGCAGGAGGGCGAGATCCGCCCGCTGGGCAGCGCCCGGCCGCTGTCGGTGAATGTCCGGGCGATCGCCGCCACCAATCGCGACCTGGAGCAGGACGTGCGCGCCGGCCGCTTCCGGGAAGACCTGTATTACCGCCTGGCGGCGGTCACCCTGAATCTTCCGGCACTGCGCGAACGCCCCCACGACATCCCGCCGATCGCCGCCGGCCTGCTCGAGGGCGGCCGGGCCCAGCTCGGCCGCAAGGTCAAGGGCTTCACCAGCGAGGCGCTGGCCTGCCTGTGCGCCTACCGCTGGCCGGGCAACGTGCGCGAACTGTCCAACGAAATCCTGCGCATGCTGGCGCTGGCCGAAGGCGAATGGCTGGGCGCGGAACTGCTGAGCCCCCGGGTGCTGCGCGCTGCCGCCGGGGAGGCGCAGGAGAACCAGCTGTCCTTCCTGGCCGATCTCGACGGCGGCCTCAAGGAGCGCATGGAGCGGTTGGAAGCGCTGGTGGTCAAGGAAGCGCTGATCCGCAACCGCTGGAACAAGACGCGCGCGGCGACCGAGCTCGGCCTGTCCCGGGTCGGCCTGCGCTCCAAGCTCTCGCGTTACGGACTGGAGCCGACATGAATCTCCTCTGGCTGCAATCGGGCGGCTGCGGCGGCTGCACCCTGTCCTGGCTGGGGGCCGAGGGCGGGCCGCTGTTCGTCGCGCTGGCCGACGCGGGCGTGGAACTGCTCTGGCATCCGAGCCTGTCGGAAGCGAGCGCCGGCGAGGCGCGCGCCCTGCTCGCCGCCTGCGCCGACGGCCGCCTGCCGCTCGACATCCTCTGCGTCGAAGGCGCGGCATTGCGCGGTCCCAACGGCAGCGGCCGCTTCCACCTGCTCTCCGGCAGCGGCGCGCCGATGCGCGACTGGATCGTCTCGCTGGCGGCACGGGCGCGCCACGTGGTGGCGCTGGGCAGCTGCGCCGCCTACGGCGGCGTCACCGCGGCCGGGGTGAATCCCACCGACGCCTGCGGCCTGCAATACGACGGCGGCTCGCCCGGCGGGCTGCTCGGCGCCGACTTTCGCGCCGGCGGCGGCCTGCCGGTGGTGAACGTCGCCGGCTGCCCGACGCACCCCGACTGGGTCAATGAAACCCTGATCGCGCTCGCGCGCAACGCCCTCGCGCGCGAGGATCTCGACGACCTGTGCCGGCCGCGCTTCTACGCCGACCACCTGGTGCACCACGGCTGCCCGCGCAACGAGTTCTACGAGTTCAAGGCCAGCGCCGACAAGCCCTCCGACCAGGGCTGCCTGATGGAGCACCTCGGCTGCAAGGGCACCCAGGCGCACGCCGACTGCCATATGCGCCTGTGGAACGGCAGCGGCTCCTGCGTCCGCGGCGGCTACGCCTGCATCCGCTGCACCGATCCGGGCTTCGAGGACCCCGGCCACCCCTTCGCCGAGACGCCGAAGCTGGCGGGCATCCCGCTCGGCCTGCCCGCCGACATGCCCAAGGCCTGGTTCATCGCGCTGGCGGCGCTGTCCAAGTCGGCGACGCCGGCCAGGGTGCGCGAGAACGCCAAGGCCGACCACATCCTGCGCGCGCCGACGGTGAAGAAGGCCGGGCGCTGAGGCCATGAAGCGACTGGTCGTCGGCCCCTTCAACCGCGTCGAGGGCGACCTCGAGGTGACGCTCGACGTCGCCGACGGCGCGGTGCGCGCCGCCCACGTCAATTCGCCGCTGTACCGCGGCTTCGAGCAGATCCTGCAGGGCAAGGCGCCGGCCGACGCGCTGGTGCTGGTGCCGCGCATCTGCGGCATCTGTTCGGTGGCGCAATCGGCGGCATCGGCGCAGGCGCTGGCCGCCGCCATGGGCGTGACGCCGCCGGCCAACGGCCGCCTCGCCGCGAACCTGACGCTGGCGGCGGAAAACCTGGCCGATCACCTCAGCCATTTCTACCTCTTCTTCATGCCCGACTTCGCCCGCGCCGCCTACCGCGGCCGCGCCTGGCACGCCGACGCCGAACGCCGCTTCCGGGCGCTGAGCGGGACCGCCGCCGCCGAGGTCTTGCCGGCGCGCGCGGCCTTCATGCGGCTGATGGGACTGCTCGCCGGCAAGTGGCCGCACACCCTGGCGCTGCAGCCGGGCGGCTCGTCCCGGCCGCTGCAGGCCTCGGAGAAGATCCGCGTCCGGCGCCAGTTGCGCGAGTTCCGCCGCTTCCTCGAAGGCACGCTGTTCGGCGATCAGCTGGAGGCGATCGCCGCGATCGACAGCGTCGCCGCGCTGGCGCGCTGGCGCGCCGGGCGGGGGCCGGGGGCGGGCGATCTGTGCCGCTTCCTCATGATCGCCGACGATCTCGAACTGGCGAAGCTCGGGCGCGGCGGCGGCACCTACCTCAGCTACGGCGCCTATCCCGAGGCGGCGGGGCGATGGTTCCCGGCCGGGATCTGGGACGGCGGCCTGAGGACCCTGGACAGCGCCAACATCCGCGAGGACGTCAGCCACGCCTGGTATGCCGAGGCCGAAGCGCCCCAGCACCCGGCCCGCGGCGCCACCGTGCCGATGCCGGACAAGCCCGGCGCCTACAGCTGGTGCAAGGCGCCGCGCTGGGCCGGCCGCGTGGCCGAGACCGGCGCGCTGGCGCGGCAGGCGGTCGCGGGCCAGCCGCTGGTCAGGGACCTGCTCGCCGCCGGCGGCGGCAACGTCATGAGCCGGGTGCTGGCGCGCCTGATCGAAATCAGCCGGGTGCTGCCGGCGATGGAGGCCTGGACCGAGCAGCTGGCGCCGGGCGAGCCCTACTGCGTGGTCGGCGAGATGCCGCGCGAGGCCGAAGGCGAGGGACTGGTCGAGGCGGCGCGCGGGGCGCTCGGTCACTGGCTGTCGGTCAAGCGCGGACGCATCCACAGCTACCAGATCGTCGCTCCGACCACCTGGAATTTCTCGCCGCGCGACGCCCTGGGCGCGCCCGGAGCGCTGGAGCAGGCGCTGGTCGGCGCGCCGGTGGGCGAGGGCGAGGAGGCGCCGCTGGCGGTGCAGCATATCGTCCGTTCCTTCGACCCGTGCATGGTGTGCACGGTGCATTAGTCCCGACCTGAGGAGACCGACATGGCAGGCCACATCCCTAGGCGCGACGGCGATGCCGGCGCACTCGAGCGGGGACTCTGAAATGCCCGGTTCCGGAAAGCCGGGGCGCGAGCCCGCGAGCGCCTCGACGCAGATGCTGGAGGCGCTCGCGGCATCGACCGGCGCCGCCGCCGGCGAGCATGTCTGGATCGACGTGATCCAGAAGATGGACGAGGTCTATCACGACCTGCTCGAATACGAGGTCGCGCTCGAAGACAAGAATGCCGCGCTCGAGGAATCGCAGCATTTCATCATGAGCGTGCTGACCTCGATGTCGGACATCCTGATCGTCTGCGACCGCGCCGGCGTCATCGAGGACGTCAACCAGTCCCTGCTGGCGCTGACCGGAAAGACGGAGCGCGAACTGAAGGGGCGGGGGATCTTCGAATTGCTCGCCGACGAAGCCTCGCGGCAGCAGTCGCAGCATTATTTCGCCGGCCACGGCGGCGAGGCGCTGCACGATTGCGAGCTGCAGCTGTCCACCGCCGACGGCGCCAGCGTGCCGGTCTCGGTGAACTGCACGCCGCGCTTTTCCAACGTCGGCAAGCTGCTCGGGGTGGTGGTGACCGGCCGGCCGGTGGGCGAGCTGCGCCGCGCCTACCAGGCGCTGCGCCAGGCGCACGAAGACCTGAAGCGCACCCAGCAGCAGTTGCTGCACTCGGAAAAGATGGCGTCCCTGGGCCGCCTGGTCGCCGGCGTCGCCCACGAACTCAACAATCCGATCAGCTTCGTGCTCGGCAACGTCGTCGCTTTGAAGCGCTACGCGGAGCGGCTGCACCGCTACCTCGACGCCGTGCATCGTCCGCTCGACGCTGAGCAACTCGAGGCGCTGCGCCATGAACTGCGCATCGACCGCATCGTCGAGGATCTGCCGCCGCTGATCGAGGGCACCGTCGAGGGCGCCCAGCGCACCCGCGACATCGTCGACAGCCTGAAGCGCTTCTCGGCCCTCGATCGCGACGAGCAATCGCGCTTCGATCTGGTAGCGGTGATCGAGCGGGCCGTGCACTGGGTGGCCAAGATCCGGGGCGACGGATTTGCCGTCGATCTGGAACTGCCGCCGGAGCTCCCGGTCGTCGGCTCGCCCGGTCAGCTGCAGCAGGTGGTGATGAATCTGGTGCAAAACGCCTGCGACGCCACGGGCGAGCGCAACGATGCGCGCCTGACCATCACCGGCCGCAGCCAGGACGGCGGCGTCGCGATCGAATTCCACGACAACGGACCGGGCATCAGCGACGAGAATCTCGCGCGAATATTCGATCCGTTCTTCACCACCAAGCCGGTCGGCAAGGGCACCGGTCTGGGCCTGGCGATCAGCTACGGCATCGTCGAGCGCCACGGCGGTTCCCTGGGCGCCGCCAACCATCCGGACGGCGGCGCCTTGTTCAGCATCCGTTTACCGCTCGCCGGCTAGCGTAGCGCTTGCCCAAGAATGCTGCCATTGAAATCGTTACGCTGTCTGGGAAAGGCGGATGTCTTCGGCGAAGACTTGCTGAGGCTGATCGGGTGGGCGTCCGCGCCCTGATCCCGGTTCCGTCGGGGAACTCACACGCCGAGCACCTGGCGCAGGTGCGGCACGTTGGCCCGGCTGACCGGAATTTTCTCCTCGGTGTTCCCCGCCATGGAAATCACGAACTGCTCGTCGTGGCGGAGTACTGCGCTCGCATGGGCGAGGTTGATGATGTAGCTGCGATGGACCCGTACGAAGCGATCCTGCGGCAGGCGTGGCTCCAGCTGGCTCAAGGACAGGTTGCAGAAATAGTGCTTGCCGTCAGCGCAGACCTGGGTGTGGTGTCCCTCGGCGCGAAGGAATGCCACCTCGTCGATGTCCAATAATGCGATGCGGCCATGCATGGACACCGGCAGCTTGAAAAGGCTGCGGCCGGCCGGGCTGCCTCCGCCGGCCGGTTCCCGATTCGGCGGGTGCGAGGTCAGGTCGGTGATGTCGTAGAGGATCAGGCAATAGCCGCTGATCCCGTCGGCATCGTGAAGCCGGATCATGCGCAGTTGCAGCACCGTGTCCGGCACGTTGATGAGCATCGAGGCGTAGCCGGACGCGCCCTCATTGTGGGACTGCTGCAGCAGCCAATCGATCTTGCTGCGGGAGTGCTCGGAGTGCACCGACTGTATGGTCTTGCCCAGACTTCCGCGCAAGCGCTCCGCGCCCAGGACCGCCTCCGCGGTGCCGCTGAAGCTGAGCACGCGGTGATCGCGGTCGAGCATCACCAGGCCGATCGGCAGTCGGTTCAGGATGTGCTGCTGCTGGGACATATCCGTTCCTCCCCCGATGCTGGCGCTCCTCCGGTCGACCGCTTCCGCCGCGGTTCGGGAAGCCGTTCCCCCGTTCGTGCGCCAATTCCGCTGTTCGCGAAATTGCGGTTTCCGGCTAGGCACTAATGCAATATATTGATGCGGAGACAGTACCACGGCCGGGGCGATGATGAACATCCCGGCTGGACAATCAACCGAGGGGCACCGCGATCTCCGGTCGGCACGGGACGCGAGATGCCCACGTTACGGGAGGAGGACGAGTGGAAAAAGCCATTTTCACCTTCATCGAGAAATGCGTTGCCTGCAAGGGCTGCGAGATCGCCTGCGCAGTCGAGCACTCCCAGGCCAAGAGCCTGTTCGGCGCCATCGCCGAAAGCCCGCGGCCGCGGCCGCGGGTGCGCGTCGAGAACGCCGGCGCGTACAGCTACCCGGCGCGCTGCCTGCATTGCGAGGACGCCGCCTGCATCGCCGCCTGCCCGATGGGCGCGATGACCCGCAACGCGGTGACGAACGCCGTCTATGTCGATGAGAGCAAGTGCATCGGCTGCTGGATGTGCGTCATGGTCTGCCCCTTCGGCGGCGTCAGCGCCGATCCGGTGGCGAAGAAGGCGCACAAGTGCGACCGCTGCCCGGACAGGACGGCGCGCGGTGAAGACCCGGCCTGCGTCGCCGCCTGCCCGACGCGGGCCATGATTTACGCGACCCCGGAAGAACTGGCCGCCCACCGGCGCCAGGCCACCGCCATGAGCGCAGCCGGCATGGCCGCTGCCCGCATTGCCGGCAACGTCGATTTGTGGAGAAGTCAGAAGGGAGGAATGCGGAAATGAATAACGTCGTCACCCCCGTTGCCGAAAAACAACTGCTGGAAATCGCCCGCAGCAAGGGCCTGGAAACGGGCCGCGACCGTCTCGCCGCGATGAAGCCGCAATGCGGCTTCGGCGAGCTGGGCACCTGCTGCCGCATCTGCTACATGGGGCCGTGCCGCATCGACCCCTTTGGCGAGGGTCCGAAGAAGGGCGTGTGCGGCCTCTCCCCCGACACCATGGTGGCGCGCAACCTGCTGCGCGAGGCCACCGGCGGCGCCTCCTCCCATGTCGGCCATGCCCGCCATCTGCTCATCACCCTGCGCGACGCGCTCGACGGCGAGGCGCCCTACGAGATCCGCGGCGAGGATCGGGTGTTCGCACTGGGCAAGGTTTTCGGTCTGGCTGTCGAAGGCCGCTCGGCCAAGCAGGTGTGCCGGGAACTGGTGGATATCGCCTTGCAGGATTTCGGGCGCCAGGACAACAAGCCCAACAACTGGCTGAGCAAGCGCGCCCCGGCCATGGAGCGGGAAATGTGGGAGAAGCTCGGCCTCACCTACTCCAACCCGCACAACGAAATCGAGACGGCGATGCACGCCTCGTCCATGGGCAACGACGCCGATCCCGTCACCCTGCTGCTGCGCACCCTGAAAATTGGCCTGGTCGACGGCTGGAGCGGGCTCGCCCTGTGCACCGACGTCCAGGACATCCTTTTCGGCACGCCGCAGGTGACGACGGTCGAATCCAATGTCGGCGTGCTCGAGGAAAACAGCGTCAATATCGCCGTGCATGGCCACAATCCGGTGCTCTCCGAAAAAATCTTGGAGTGGGCGGGCAAGCTGGACAAGGAGGCGGTGGCCGCCGGCGCCGAGCGCATCAACCTCGTCGGCGTGTGCTGCACCGGCAACGAACTGAGCATGCGCCACGGCGTGCCGCTGGCGGCGCACAATGCGCAGTCGGAACTGATCCTGGCTACCGGCGCGGTCGATTGCATGATTGTGGATATCCAGTGCATCTGGCCGTCGCTGCCGCAACTGGCCAAGTGCTTCGACACCGCCTTCATCACCACCGACGAGATGGTGCATATCCCGGGTGCGCGGCACATCGAATTCGAACCGCATCACGCCGATGAGAGCGCGCAGGAAATCGTCCGCGCCGGCATCGAGGCCTTCGCCAAGCGCAAGGGCAAGGCGGTACATATTCCGCAGCTCAAGACCACGGCCGTAGCCGGGCTCTCGCTCGAAGCCATCGTCGGCATCCTCTCCAAGGTGGATGCGAAAGACCCGCTCAAGCCGGTGATCGACAATGTCGCCAACGGCAACATCCTCGGCTTCGCCGGCATCGTCGGCTGCGCCAGCATCAAGTTCCGCGACGGCGCCATGACCGAGGAAATGATCAAGGCGCTGCTGGCAAACAATGTGCTGGTGGTGGCTACCGGCTGCATCGCCCATATTTGCGCCCAGGACGGCTTGCTCACTTCGGAGGCGACCGGCAAGTACTGCGGCGATGGCCTCAAGGCGGTGCTCACCGCGCTGGGGCAGGCCGCCGGTCTGGGCGGGCCGCTGCCGCCGGTGTGGCACATGGGCTCCTGCGTCGATAATTCGCGCATCGTCGACCTGCTCGGCGCGGTGGCCGGTCGCCTCGGCGTAAAAATCAGCCAACTGCCCGCGGTGGGTTCGGCCCCGGAACTGGTGCAGGAGAAGGCCATTTCCATCGGCTGCTCCTTCCTCGCCCTGGGCACGCCGCTGCACGTGGCCCCGGCGCCGCGCATACTCGGCAGCCAGTCGGTGACCAAGGTACTGACCGAGGACCTGGTCAATATCACCGGGGCCAAGGTCTTCGTCGAGTGCGATCCGAAGAAGGCCGCGGCCGGCGTGGTCGCGATCATCAAGGAAAAGCGCGCCGCGCTGGGCCTGTGAAAGCGCCGCTATGAAGATCGTCATCATCGGCAACGGCCCGGCGGCGGTCGCCGCCGCCGAGGCGGCGCGCGAACTCGACGGGGATTGCGGGATCACGATGATTTCGAAGGAAGCGGTGCCCTTCTATTCGCCCTGTCCCCTGGCCGAGTACGTGGAAGCCAGCGTGCCGCGCGCGCACCTGTTCCTGCGCGACGGGCGCTTCTACCGCGACAGGGACATCACCACCTTGTTCGGTCGGCCGGCGACGGCCATCGACACGGAGGCGCGGCAAGTGACGGTCGGCGGCGGCGCGGGCGCCACCCTGGTGGCCTACGATAGGTTGTTCATCGCCGCCGGGGCGCGTGCCGTCATGCCGCCCATTCCCGGCCTCGCCGACACGCCGGGCGTGTTCGCCCTGAAGACCCTCGCCGATGCCGACGGCATCGTCGCCCGCTTGGCCGCGGCGCGTCGCGCCGTGGTCATTGGCTCCGGCTTCATCGGCCTGGAGGCCGCCCAGGCCCTGGTGCGGCGTGGTTTGGCGGTGACCGTGGTGGAGGCGCTCGGCCAGGTGCTGCCGCAGATGCTGGACGCGGAGATGGCGGCGCTGGTGGAGACGCGGCTGCGCGATCACGGCGTCGCCGTGCGCCTCAACAGCCCGGCCCAAGCCGTGCTCGGCGGCCAGGCCGGCGTTGCCGCGGTGCGTGCCGGCGGGCGGGAAATTTCCTGCGATCTCGTCGTCTGTGCAGCCGGCGTGCGCCCCGATCTCTCGCTGCTGGCCGGCAGCGGCATCGCCACGGCGACCGGAATCCTGGCGAACGAGTTCATGGAAACCAGTCAGCCGGATGTCTATGCCGCCGGCGACATCGTCGAAGCCCTTGATCGCCAGGGCAAGCACCGCGTGCTGCCGATCTGGCCCAACGCCGTCAATGGCGGCCGCATCGCCGGCGGCAACATGGTGGCGGCGCGCACCCGCAGTTATCGCGGGCTCGACGGTATCAACGTGGTGCGCATCTTCGACCTGCCGGTCGTCTCATTCGGCAGTTCCACGGGCGAACGCAGCCTGCGCTATGCCGGCAACGGTATCCTGAAGAAGCTGAGCCTCGCCGGCGGCAAGGTGGTCGGCGCGCAATTCTTCGGCGACGTGAATGCGACCGGGCTGTACCACGGACTGATGAACAAGGGCGTCGATGTAGGCTCCTTCGAGAGCGAGCTGCTGTCTCCCGGTTTCGGCTACGGCCGCCTGGTGCCGCGGCCGCCATTGCCGATACGGCGGGCGGCATGAAGATCGCCATCACCGGCAAGGGCGGCGTCGGCAAGACCACGCTGACCAGCCTGCTGGCCTGCCACTATGCGGCGCGGGGGCGAGCGGTGCTGGCCATCGATGCCGACCCATCCCCCTGCCTCGGCCCGGCGCTGGGCTTCCCGGCGGACAAGTTGCTCGAACTCACGCCCATCGCGGAAATGCGGGAGCTGATCGCCGAACGCACCGGATCGAGCCTGGGCGAGGCGGCGGGCAATTTCTTCAAGCTCAACCCGCGGGTGAGCGACCTGCCGGAGCGGTTTTCCCAGGAGCACAACGGCATCCGGCTGCTGCTGCTGGGTGCCGTGCAGCAGGGCGGCGCCGGCTGCATCTGCCCGGCGAGCACGCTGCTCAAGCAACTGGTGCGGCATGTCATGCTGCAACGCCACGAGGTCGTCCTGCTTGATCTCTATGCCGGCGTCGAGCATCTGGGGCGGGGGACTGCGGAAGCCGTGGATGTGATGCTGGCGGTGGCGGAGCCGACCCACCGCAGCATGCGCACGGTGGCGCAGATCAGGGCGCTGGCTGCGGATATCGGCATCGAGAGGCTGCTGCTGGTCGGCAACAAGACGGGCAGCGAGGCCGACCGGCGCTTCTTCTCGGAAAATTCACCTGGCATACCATTGATCGGCTGCCTCGACGCTTCGCCCGCTGCGGTCGCGGCCGACCGCAGCGGGCAGGTCTTGTACGGGCTCGATCGGCAGTTGGCGACGGATATTGCCGCCATCGCCGAGCGGATCGAAAGCGCGCTGGCCGGCACCAGACGGACCGAGGAAAGGAGCCAGAGTTTTGTGTGACGGTTGTGGTTGCGATAAAAACGCCGCGCCCGGCGAGCAGGCCTGGCGACCCCGCCGCGAGGCCGGAGGCTGGCATGTCCATGCCGACGGGACGGCCCATTGCCACGAACACCACCCCCACCACGCTGCTTTTCGGCCCGCGGCGAAGCCGGTGCGGCCGCAGCCCGACCTGGAGCTCCAGGTCGGCAACAGCGGTGGCACGGAGTGTGCCGCGGATGGAAACTCGCTTGCCGGAAAAGCGCCCCTCCGATAAGCGCCTGCCTGCCTGGGCAGACATCGAATCGAGTTTTTACAGCCAGAACAATAGAATGTTTTCCTGGCACAATATTTGTATGCTGAATTAAAAATTCTTCTCACAACCGTATGCCATGATGGAATCGCTGCCACGAGACTGGTTCGCCCTGTGCCTGCTGGTGTTCGCGCTCGGTCTGCGCCACGGCTTCGATGCCGACCATCTCGCCACCATCGACGGCCTGACCCGTTTCAACAGCCGGGCCAATCCCCGTCTGGCCCGGTTTTGCGGCGCGCTATTCTCCCTCGGCCACGGCGCCGTGGTGATCGCGGTCGCCCTGATCGTCAGCAATATGGCGCAGCGCTGGAAAATTCCGGAATGGCTGGAAGCCTTCGGCGCCTGGATGTCGATCGGTTTCCTCGCCGTGCTGGGGCTGGCGAACCTGCGCGCGGTGCTGCGCAGCAGCCCGGGGCAGGTGGTGATGCCGGTGGGGCTGAAGGGCAGGTTTCTTGGCCGTCTCGCGCGCGCCGCCAGTCCCGGCCTGGTCGCGCTGGTCGGCGCGCTGTTCGCCCTGTCCTTCGATACCGTCAGCCAGGCGGCCCTGTTCGCGCTGACGGCGACCCGGTTCGGCGGCTGGCAGCACGCGCTGATGCTCGGCCTGTTGTTCATGCTGGGGATGCTGGTGACCGACGGCGTCAATGGCGTCTGGATTTCGCGCCTGATCCTGCGCGCCGACCAGACCGCGCTGGTCGCTTCGCGCGTCATGGGACTGGTCGTCGCCGGCATCAGCCTGCTGGTGGCGGCCTTCGGAACGATGAAGCTGGCCGTGCCGGCGGTCGATGCCTGGAGCCAAGGCAAGGAACTGTTCTTCGGCATCGCCGTCGCGGCGGTGGTCGCGGGCAGCTTCGTGATGGCCGTGCGGCTCGCGCGGGAAGCGGCGCCGTTGGCGAGCAGCGCAGCGGCCGACTGAGCATTCGCGCCGGATGGCGCGATGGTGGCGCCGAGCTGCGGCATGAGGGAATGAAGCGCATGGAGCCGGGCAAGCTCGACATTCTGCGCCGCGGGCCGCCGAGGCGGCGCAGGAACACCTCTGGCGCCTGCTCGTCGATTGGCCGAACGAACTCGGGCTGACGGCGGGCGAAGCGCAGACGCTGAATGGCGGCGCATTTCTCGATTTCCTCGGCGAAGACTTGTTCGGCATGTCGCCCGACGCATGGCTGGGCTCGGTCTCCCTGGAGGACTTCTTCAACGGGTGCTCCGCCTCTCCGGCGTTGGCCCTGAACGATTTCGCGTACCCCGTGCCCGGTGCGCTGATGGCACTGCCGCCGGGCAAGAAAAGGGGGCGCGCTATCGGCACTCCTGGTCGGGCAGAGGTGCGCCACCGCCGAGTACCCCTTCGGGGCATCGGTCCTCCTCGATTCTAGCCTCGGGGATGATGCGCCGCGTGCAGTCGCTTCAGGCGCTCGCGGGCGACGTGGGTGTAGATCTGCGTCGTCGAGATGTCGGCGTGGCCGAGCAGCAGCTGGACCACGCGCAGGTCGGCGCCGTGATTGAGCAGATGGGTGGCGAAGGCGTGGCGCAGCACGTGCGGCGAGATCGGCTTATTGATGCCGGCGGCCGCGGCGTGGCGCTTGACCAGCGACCAGAACATCTGCCGGCTCAGGCCCTGCCGCCGGGCGGTGACGAACACCTCGTCGCAGGCCTGGCCCTGCAGCAGCAGCGGCCGCGCCTCGGCGAGATAGCGGCCCAGCCAGTCGACCGCCACCTCGCCCAGCGGCACCAGCCGGGTCTTGTCGCCCTTGCCCAGGACGCGCACCACGCCGTCGTCCAGGCTCACCTCGAACAGCCGCAGCTTGACGAGTTCGGTGACGCGCAGGCCGGCGGCGTAGATCAGTTCGAGCATGGCGCGGTCGCGCAGGCCGATCGGGCGGGCGACGTCGGGGGCATTGATCAGGCTCTCGACCTCCGCCTCCGACAGGGTCTTGGGAAAGCGCTGGGGCATGCGCGGCTGCTCGATGTTCTGCATCGGGTCGGCGTGGATCCGCCCGTGCGCCAGCAGGTGACGGTAGAGGCGGCGCAGCGCCGCCTGCAGCCGGCGCTGGCTGGAGGGCTTGGGCTGTTCGGCGCGCGGACGCCGGTAGAGGTGGGCGAGATAGGACTGGATGTCCGCGGCTCCGACTTCGAGCAGCGATCCGCCGGATGTCTGCAGCCAGGCCGCGAACAGCGCCAGGTCGCTGCGGTAGGCGGCGAGCGTGTTCTTCGCCAGCCCGTCCTCCAGCCACAGCGCGTCGCAGAACTGGTCGAGCAGGATGGCGTCAGCGGCGTTCATGCCCCAGCAGCCAGCGCTTGATCTCCAGCAGCAAGCCGCCGCGCTCGCGGGCGAAGCCGCCCAGCGAGCCGTCGGCGGCGATCACCCGGTGGCAGGGCACCACCAGCGGATAGGGATTGGCGCCGCAGGCGCCGCCCACGGCGCGCGGCGCGCTGGCGAGCTGCCGGGCCAGCTCGCCGTAGCTGCGGGTCCGGCCCCTGGGGATCGCGGCGATGCCGTTCCAGACGCGGCGCTGGAAATGCGTGCCGGCGGGCGCCAGCGGCAGGCCGAAGACGAAGTCCGGGTCCTCGAGATAGGCGCGGATCTGGCGCACCGCCTCCTTGGCCAGCAGGGTCTTGGGCGCCTGCCCGGCTCGGGGGGCGAGGAAATCGATGCCGAGAATTTCGTCGTCGTTGCAGGCGACGCCCAGGGAAAAGCCGGGGGCGAGTTTCGGGAAATATGCGACGGCCTGATAGCTGTTCAAGAGGATCTCCGCGGGAGGCGAAGACCAAAGTATAGCCGGGTCAGCGGACCTTGCAGGGCGTCACCGTGATCACCGCGATCTTCGCGATGCCCGGCAGGTAGCCGGCCAGCGGCCGGCAGTGTCCGGCGCTGCACAGCTCGTAGCCCTTGGTGAAGGGCGACTGGGTCAGGCGCAGATCTTTCAGCGGCGGCAGCTTCGGGCGGTAGCGGTAGACGCCGTCCTTGAACACCGCGTCGGCGGGCGGCTCCATGCCCGCCCCCGTGCCCAGGATGCGCGCCTCGGTCAGGATCAGGCGGCGCCCCTCGATGCGGTAATCCTCCTCCCAGCGGATCTTTTCGATCGAATGCATCCAGGCCAGGGTGAAGGAAGGCAGCGGCAGGGCTGCGTGGATCAGCCCGGCCGCCAGACAGATGCCGATCATTCCGGAGCCCGGCGGTTCATCGTCCACTGCCAGACGACGAAAGCCGCCGCCATCGCGAAGCCGATCTCGTCGGTGAAGGGCACCGCGGCGACCAGCATCGCGGCGGCGACGAAGGCGAAGACGCGGCCGAAGACGCCGATCGGCCGCCACAGATAGCCGATGGTCATCGCCGCCCACAGGCTGATGGCCACCAGCGCCTTGAAGAACACGTAGGCGACGGAGAACGCGGTCCAGTTGCCCTGCAGCATCAGCGCCGGATCGTAGATCGCCATGTAGGGCACGACGAAGCCGGCGATCGCGATCTGGGTCGCCTTGTAGCCGATCCGCATCGGCGAGGCGCGGGCGATCGAGGCGGCGGCGAAGGCGGCCAGCGCCACCGGCGGCGTCAGATCGGCCATGATGCCGAAGTAGAACACGAACATGTGGGAGACGATCAGCGGCACGCCGAGCTTCAACAGCGCCGGCGCGGCGATCGAGCTGGTGATGATGTAGTTGGGAATGGTCGGGATGCCCATTCCCAGGATCAGGCAGACGACCATGGTCAGGAACAGCGAGGCGAACAGGCTCTTCTGGCCGACGGTCAGGATGTAGCCGGCGAAGCTGGAGGCCGCGCCGGTCAGGGTCAGCACGCCGATGATGACGCCGACGATGGCGCAGGCCACGCCCACCGGCAGCGCCTGCCGGGCGCCGTCGACCAGGCTCATCTTCATCGTGTGCAGGGTCTTCTTGCCGCCCTTGATGAACAGGTTGGCGACGGCCAGCGCGGCGATCACCGCCATCACCGGCTGTATCCCCCACTTGGCGAAGGAGGCGGCGGACAGGCCCATCGCGACCCAGAAGACGACGCGGAAGGCGATGTACGAAATGCGCGCGGCGATGGCCATGCCCAGGATCATGATGGCGGTCAGGGCCAGGCCCATCATGCCCGCGAACATCGGCGTGAAGCCCTCGAACAGCATCACCACCAGCACCGCCAGCGGCAGCAGCAGGTACCAGTTCTCCTTCATCGCGCGCCAGGGATTCGGGCACTGGTCCTTGGGGATGCCGAGCAGGCTCAGGCGGCCCGCCTCCAGGTGCACCATGACGAACACCGTGAAGTAGTAGAGGAAGGCCGGGATCACCGCGGCCTTGACGATGGTGGCGTAGGGCACGTTGAGCGTCTCGGCCATGATGAAGGCGACCGCGCCCATCACCGGCGGCATGATCTGGCCGCCCATCGAGGCGGTGGCCTCGACCGCGCCGGCGAAGATCGGCGTATAGCCGAAGCGCTTCATCAGCGGGATGGTGAACTGGCCGATGGTCAGCACGTTGGCCACGCCCGAGCCCGAGATCATGCCCATGAAGCCCGAGGAGATCACCGCCACCTTGGCCGGTCCGCCCTGGGCGTGGCCGACGAAGCCCAGCGCGACGTTGTTGAACAGCCGGATCATGCCGGCGTGTTCGAGGAAGGCGCCGAACAGGATGAACAGGAAGATGTAGGTGGCCGAGACCAGGGTCGGGATGCCGTAGATGCCCTCGGTGCCGAAGCTCAGTTGATCGATCACCTGGGCGAAGCTGTAGCCGCGGCTGGCGAGCTCGCCGGGCAGGAACTGGCCGAACAGTCCGTAGAGCAGGAAGATGCCGCAGACGATGGGCAAGGCGATGCCGAGGATGCGCCGCGCCGCCTCGAATATCAGCACCACCACGATGGTGCCGACGACGAGATCGATCGTGGTCGGGTCGCCCGAGCGCTGGATCAGGTCGCCCTCGAAGATCCATTGGTAGAAGCCCAGCGCGAAGCCGGTGAGCGCCAGCACCCAGTCGTACCAGGGAATGCGGGTCGCCGGCTTGGCGCGCTGCACCGCCGGGTAGAGCAGGAAGGCCAAGAGCAGCAGGAAGCCGACGTGGAAGGAGCGCGTGACCAGGCTGGAGAACGGCGTGAAGCCGGCGATCATCAACTGGTAGGCGGAGAAGGCGATGGCGGTGAAGATCACCGCCTGCAGCGCCGGCCCGCCCAGATTGCGGGTGTGGCCGTGCTCCTGGAATTCCTCGCTCGGCAGGGGATGGTCGAGCGAGGGCTCGCTGGGGTCAGGCGCAGCTTGGGCCATGGTTTTCCCGTATCGATGTCAATGAAAGCGCCGGCCGATGATCATCGGCCGGCGCGGAGTGGACCAAGCTCGATCCCGCAGACTTACTTGATCAGCCCGACCTCGCGGTAGTACTTTGCGGCGCCGGGATGCAGCGGTATCGGCAAGCCCTTGACCGCGTTCTCCAGCTTGATCGCCTTGGCGGCGGAGTGGGCGGCGACCAGCTCGGGCAGATGGGTGAACATCGCCTTGGTCATCTTGTACACGGTGTCGGCCGGCAGGTCGGCGCGGGTGACCAGGACGTTGCCGATCGCCACCGTGGGCACGTCGGCGGTCTGGTCCTCGTAGGTGTTGGCCGGGATCACCGCGGCCTGGTAGGCCGGGTCGTCGATCTTCGCCACCACCGCGGGCGGAATCGAGACGACGACCATCTTCACCGAGGTCGCCAGATCGCGTATCGCCGAGACGCCCAGGCCCGCCGAGATCAGCGTGGCGTCGATCTGGCGGTTCTTCATCAGTTCGACCGATTCGCCGAAGGGCAGGTATTCGACCCGGCCCAGATCCGCGTAGCTGAGTCCGGCGCCCTTGAGGATGGCGCGGGCGTTGATCTCGGTGCCGGACTTCGGCGCGCCGACGGAGACGCGCTTGCCTCTCAGGTCGGCCAGGGTCTTGATGCCGGAGTCGGCGCTGGCGACGATCTGGATGTAGTTGGGGTAGATCGCGGCGACGGCGCGGAGCTTCTTCAGCGGCGTCTTGAAGCCGGCGTCGGCGTTGCCCTTCCAGGCGTCGGAGAGCGCGTCGCCGAGGGTGAAGGCGAGTTCGCCGCGGCCGGCCTGGATCAGGTTGAGGTTCTCGACCGAGGCCTTGGTGGCCTGCACCGAGGACTTGGCTTCGGGAATCGCCTTGCTGTAGATCTGCGACAGGGCGACGCCGAGCGGGTAATAGACGCCGCTGGTGCCGCCGGTGAGGATGTTGATGAATTCGGCGGCCTGGACGCCGGCGGCGGCACCGGCGAGCAGCAGAGCGGCGCAAGCCGGGAAGAGCGCCCGGCGCAGGAATTTGTGCAGCATGTTGTCCCCCAAATGTTTGTCAGCGAAGCTGTATATTACATCAGTCTAATTACATCGGACTAATGCTCCGCGCTTGGCACCGCCGGCGAATTTGGGGGACGGCTTTGCTTCAGAGCGCGGCGGCGACGGCGCGGCCCACCTCCTGGGTATTGGCGCTGCCGCCGATGTCGCGGGTCTTCGGACCGTCGCTCAGCACCGCCTCGATCGCCCTGAGCACGGCGCTTGCCGCCTGCGGCTGGCCCAGGTGTTCGAGCATCATCGCGCCCGACCAGATCTGGCCGAGCGGGTTGGCGATGCCCCGGCCGACAATGTCCGGCGCCGAGCCATGCACCGGTTCGAACAGCGAGGGATAGTCGCGCTCAGGATTGAGATTGGCCGAGGGCGCGATGCCGATGGTGCCGGTGCAGGCGGGACCGAGATCGGAGAGGATGTCGCCGAACAGGTTGGAGCCCACCACCACGTCGAACCAGTCCGGGTGCTGGACGAACTGGGCGCAGAGGATGTCGATGTGGTACTGGTCCACCCGCACGCCCGGATGAGCGGCGGCCATCGCCTTCACGCGCTCGTCCCAGAAAGGCATGGTGATCGAGATGCCGTTGGACTTGGTCGCCGAGGTGAGGTGTCGCTTCGGTCTGCCAGCCGCCAGCTCGAAGGCGAACTTCAGCACGCGGTCGACGCCGTGGCGGGTCATCACCGTCTCCTGCAGCGCCATCTCGCGCGCGGTGCCCTCGAACATGCGGCCGCCGGCGTTGGAGTATTCGCCCTCGGTGTTCTCGCGCACGATCATCATGTCGATGTCGCCCGGGAGCCGGCCCGCCAGCGGCGACTTCATGCCCGGCATCAGGCGCGCCGGGCGCAGATTCACGTACAGGTCGAAGCGGCGGCGGAACTGGATCAGCGAGCCCCACAGCGAGATGTGATCGGGCACCCGGGCCGGATCGCCGACGGCGCCGAAGTAGATCGCGTCGTGCCCGGCGATGCGCGGGAACCAGTCGTCGGGCATCATCTTGCCGTGCTTCAGATAGTAGTCGCAGCTCGCCCAGTCCACCCAGTCCCAGTCGAGGGCGAAGCCGAATTTCGTCGCCGCGGCGTCGAGCACGCGCACGCCCTCGGGCATCACTTCCTTGCCGATGCCGTCGCCGGGGATGGTGGCGATCTGGTAGCGCTTCATTGTCTGATCTCGCCGTTGCCCAGCACGATCCATTTCTGCGAGGTCAGGCCCTCCAGCCCGACCGG
>JAJZPJ010000226.1 GCA_021811225.1 Pseudomonadota bacterium | reverse complement strand
TCCGGCCTGATTTTCCGGCGGCTCGGCTATCGGGCCGGCCAGTACGGCGTCGCGATGCCTTCGCCCAGATCGGCCTCGACCAGGCGGCGGCGCACCTCCAGCAATTGAGCGATCAGCGCCGGCTCGGCGCGGCCGTAGGCCTCGGCGTCGGGCACGCGCTTGACCACCACGCCGAGCAGCTCGGTGATGGCGTTGCCGATCGAGTTCTGGCTGATGGTGACGATCAGTTTGCCTGCGTCGTTGCGGTAGATCAGCTGCTTGAAGGCGGGCTGCCAGCGGATCGCGTTGGCGTACTTGGCGTCGGTGATGCAGCGGTCGCGCACCATCTTCGCGGTCTTCAGGAAATCGTTGTTGAATTGCAGCTTGTTCTCCACCAGCTCGGGGAAGTAGATGTTGCGCGGCGGCGCAGCGTTGCGCGTCGACACCTGGCTGAAGAAGGTGCGGTAGAAGTCGATGAAGCCCTTGAGCAGGGTGTCGTACTCCTTCCAGAAGCGGACCTCCTGCAGCGCCGCCGCGCCGCCTTCGATCTCCCAGCTCGGCAGCCCCTGCGGATAGCCGGTCAGGGCGAGCCGGCACGAGCCCTCCTGGCAGGGCTTCAGGATCTGCAGATCGAGTCCGGCGAAGAAGGCGCGATAGACGTCGCGCATGTGGGCCTGGAACAGCGAATTCTGGCCGCCGTCGGTCAGGTTCGGGTTGGCGGCGTCGGCGAGCGGTGCCGCGCGCAGCGCATCCTTGTCGAAGACGATGAAGTGGTTGTGCAGCATGCGGATGCTCGGCACCCCGGGCGAAGTGAGCGGCCAGGTGGCGTCGAGGCTGGCCTCGCCGGCGAGCACCAGGGACCGCTCCGGGTCGGGGTAGCGCTCCAGCAGGTAGGCGATGATGATCTGGTTCATCCGGTTCCAGACGTTCTTCACCGGTTCCGGGATCTGGGTGCGCCGCACCGGTCGGCCGAGCGGATCGAGGATGCCCTGCGAGGTGTTGTAGATGATCGAGGCGTCGAACTCGTTGCTGTGCCCGAGCGCCTTGCGATAGAGCAGCAGCCCCTCCGGATTGGCGAGCAGGCCGTTGTTGGAGACCAGGTCGTTGAGGTTCTCGGCGCTGTTGAAGAACTCGTTCGGCTTCATCCCCTCCGGGACATCGAGCGGGATCGGGCGAAACGGGGTGACGATCTCCCTCGGACCGGATTTCATCGCCTCGCTCCCGCTGCCGGACTGATCGTGGATTCGCGGCGCATCGTCGGCGGCCATAGTGAATTTCCTCAACGGTATTCGTGTACCCGGGGCAGGATAGGCGGGCGTTTGCGGCCAGGCAAATCAGGATTCGTTAGGGGGGCATCAATTTCCTGAAATGGGCCTTCTCCGGCGGTCGCCTGAAGGAATATTGATCGTCGTCAATGCGTTCCCGGAGCCAGCCCCTATCATCCAGGACCGCCAAACTACGAGGCAACAGTCTGGGAGGCCGCGATGTTCAATTTACCGATCAGAACCGTGATGAAGCAGCAGAACTATCTCACTGCCCCGCCCGAGACCACCGTCAGCGAGGCGGCCGAGCTGATGGTCAGCAAGAATGTCGGTGCGGTCATGGTGATCGAGCAGGAGCGCCTGGTCGGCATCTTCACCGAACGCGATGCGGTGTTCCGCGTCATCGCCAAAGGCCGCGATGCGCGCAGCACCCGTCTGGCCGAGGTGATGACGCTGGCGCCGCAGACCGTCGATCCCGCCAAGCCCTTCGGTTTGGCGCTGCTGATGATGCACGAACATGGCTTTCGCCACGTGCCCGTGGTGGTCGACGGCAAGCCGATCGGGATCGTTTCCGCGCGCCATGCGCTGGATCCGGATCTGGAGGAGTTCGTCTCCGAAGCGCAAAGGCGAAAGTACATCCAGGCGATACGCTAGGACCAATTGAGAACACGCCCTAGGCATGATCGTCCTCAACCTGTCCTGCAGCAACCGGCACCAATTCGAAGGCTGGTTCGCCTCGAACGAAGCGTTTCTCCGTCAAGCCGATACGCGGCTGATTTCCTGCCCGACTTGCGGCGACGCCGATATCACCCGGTTGCCGTCCGGTCCGCACGTCAGGCGCGCCGCGGCGGCGATCGTCCCGTCCGCGGCGGCGGCGATCGCGGAATTGGCGAGAAATTGCGAGAACGTCGGAGCGCAGTTTCCCGAGGAGGCGCGGAGGATCCATTATCAGGAGGCGCCGCCGCGCAGCATCCGGGGAATAGCCACGGTCAATGAGCTCAAGGACCTGATCGAGGAAGGGATCGCGGTACTGCCGCTGCCGGTCAAGGACGAAGTGCACTGACCGGCTTCGCCAGCCGCAGCGCACTAGCGTTGCCAGTGCACGCGCAGCAGCTTGTCTTCCTCGGCGTAGCGGAACTGCAGCTGGCCGTGACTGGCGTGCTGCAGCGCCTCGCCGATGCCGCGTGCCAGGTGGCCGTCGGTGGTGGTGATGACGACGCCGTCTGATTGTTCCTCGATGGCCATGATCCGCTGGAGCGGGTGCTCCTGCTTCTCGTGCACGGCGAGCCGGTCGATCAGGTGCAGCAACTCTTCCTTGTGCTGCCGGAAATAATCGCCGCCGATGGTGACGAATCCGGCGGGGAACCGGTCATGGATGCGCTGGCAGGCCGGGCATCTCTCCAGGTGGGCGCCGGACGGCACCGTCGCCCACTGCCAGCGGCCCTGATGGAATACCGCGTGGCAGTCGGGGCAGGCGGTCGGCTCGGGCGGCTTGCGCCCGGACTTGTAGGCGTCGTGTTCGTGCTGCTGCATCACGTGTTCGTGGCGCAGCGGAGCGCCGATGGGATGGGCGCGGCTGTCCTTGGCGTGTTTTGACATGATGGCTTGGTCTCGATGATAGGGGGAGGGGGAGGCGTCAATGCGACAGCAGCGTGGGGACGGTCATCGAATCCAGGATGGTCCGCGTCGCACCGCCCATCACCAGCTCTTTCATCCGGGCGTGACCGTAGGCGCCCATCACGATCAGGTCCGAGCCGAAGTCGGCTGCGCGCGACAGCAGTTCGTTGCCGACGTCGATGCCGTCGCCGCGGTCGGCGACCACCTCGATCCTCACCCCGTGGCGGGCCAGATACAGGCCGATGTCGGCGCCGGGCAGCTCGCCGTGCCGGCTGGCCTTGGGATTGATGGTGATCAGTTTGACCTTGTCGGCCTGACGCAGCAGCGGCAGCGCATCGGTGAGCGCCCGGGCGGCTTCGCGGCTGCCGTCCCAGGCGACCAGCGCCTGCCGGCCGACCGACTCGAAGCGACCGGCGTAGGGCAGCAGCAGCACCGGACGGCCGGCGGCGAGCACCACCTGTTCGACGAAGTCCCGGTCGAAACCCTCGAGCTCGGCCGGGTCCCGCTGGCCGAGCACCAGCAGATCGACGTAGCGGGCGTTGGTCACCAGGCTCGCGACCGCATCCTGGTCGCCCTGGCGCCACTCGGCGTGGTTGACGCCGGCGGCCGCCACCGCCTGGTTGAATCGCGTCTCCGCCTGTGCCGCCTGTTCGGCGCGCGCCTGCTGCAAGGCTTCGGCCAGTTCGGGGGCCAATCCGCCGAGCAGAAGACCGGACATCGCCGCCGCTTTCGGCGCATGCAGTCCGATCAAATGCGCGTCGTGCCGGCGGGCGAGCGCCAGCGCCAGTTCGAGCCGCGCCGGCCAGTGCCTCCCGGCATCGCTATGCACCAGTATCGTCTTGTAGCTCATCATTTTCCCCTTCGAAATCGCGCGCTACGGGCGGGATGGCTTTACCTTCGCATAATCTTACCCGTTCAGTATATTCCGGCCGCCGGCGGGCGCAAGCGTCTCTTGGTCTAGATCAAGGGTGGCGCCATCGTGATCCGCTAGAATCGGCGGGCACGATGGCGATGGGGAGTTTGTCGATGACGGCCGCGAGAAAAGCTGTGATCCTGGTTCTGGTCCTGGCTCTGGGTGCGTTTGCGCTGTTCCGGACGCAGCTCCTCGACTCCTGGGAGGCGAAGGATCAGCAAGCCAGCCTGTTGCTCTCGGGCAACATCGAGGCGCACGAGAGCGTGCTGAGCTTCAAGACGGTCCAGTCGCGCATCGTCTCCCTGCCCTTC
>JAJZPJ010000225.1 GCA_021811225.1 Pseudomonadota bacterium | reverse complement strand
ATCGAACAGATCCGCCGGCGCCTGCGCGAGCACGGCGCCAAGACCTGCCATGAAGAGCGGCTGCTGCGGGTGTGGACGCAGTTGCTGCCGTGGGACGACGGCCCGCGCCGGGCCGAGGATTTCCTGCCGCTGAAGCTCCGCAACGCGCTGCCCGCCCTGATGGCGGAATTGCGCTCGCTCGCCCGGTCGCGCTCCGAACAGGTCGGGAGTGATGACGCCGTGCGCTTCCTGGTCGAGCTGGCCGACGGCCAGACGGTGGAGAGCGTGCTCTTGCCGCGCGACGGCCTGTGCGTCTCGAGCCAAGCCGGCTGCGCGGTCGGCTGCGTCTTCTGCATGACCGGCAGGGACGGCCTCGCGCGCCAGTTGGGCAGCGCCGAGATCGTCGCGCAGGTGGTGCTGGCCCGCTCCAGGCGCGTCGTCCGCAAGGTGGTGTTCATGGGCATGGGCGAGCCGGCGCACAACCTGGACAACGTCCTCGAAGCCATCGAACTCTTGGGAACGGCGGGCGCGATCGGCCACAAGAACCTGGTCTTCTCGACCGTCGGCGACCGGCGCGTGTTCGAGCGGCTGCCCCGGGGGGTCGTCAAGCCGGCCCTGGCGCTGTCGCTGCATTCGACCAAAGCCGAACTGCGCGCCCGTCTGCTGCCGCACGCGCCGCGCATCGCTCCTGACGAACTGGTGGATCTGGGCGAGCGCTACGCCCGCGCCACCGGCTATCCGATCCAGTATCAATGGACGCTGCTGGCGGGCGTCAATGACAATGACGCGGAAGTGGCGGGCATCGCCCGGCTGCTCGCCGGCAAGTACGCGGTGATGAATCTGATCCCCTACAACGAGGTCGCGGGTCTGGGCTTCAATCGTCCCTCGATGGCACGCGCCGCCGAAATGGCGGGCCGTCTGCACGGCCGCGGCATTCTGACCAAGCTGCGCAACTCCGCCGGACAGGACATCGACGGCGGTTGCGGCCAGTTGCGCGCACGAGCGATCTGAACTCGGCCAGCGCGAACGCGGCGGTCCCGCCTCAGTAGAAGCGCTCGATGGCGCTCATGGAAAGCGAGTAGGCATGGCGGATCTGCTCGGCGCAATAACGGTGATCGCTGCCCACGGGGCAGGCGATCCGCGCCAGGCAGGTGGCTTGGCAACTCGAATCGGCGCGCTTCCTGTGGGCGACGCATTTGCCCAGATCGAAATCGCCGCCGTCGAGCGCCGACCCCGGGCAGCGGCTGATGCAGATCCGGTGAGCGCAGCTGGCGCAGGGCGATTCGCCAGCCATCGGCGCGGTCGGCTCAATCTCGGTATCGGCCAGGACCACGGCGCGGTACGCGTACCAGGTGCCCCACTGGGCGCTTATGCCTATCCGCATCGGGGAGGGGTGGTGCCAGCCGGCGATTCTGCCCAGCGCCTGCAGGTCCACCGCGTTCCGGCCCGGGTAGATGATCGCGCACCGGCGACCGGCGAACTGCCGCGCGAACCAGCGCCCGACCGTGTCGATGCTGAAGTCGTCGATCGGATCCGCAGAATCGATTCCGGACGCCGCGACCCTGGCCCACAGGGTCTTGCCGGCGTGACCGATCAGGATCAGCTGGCGATACCGGCCGTCGGGATCGAAGCGGGCGCGAAGATCCGCGGCCATGGCCGCGGGCAGTCCGTCCACAGCGAAGACGGCCTGCAGGTTCAGGCCCGCGCGGTCGAGCTCAGCGGTGTCCCAGGCGCTCACGGGGCGAGGTCGATCCGCGCCAGCGCCAGTTCGATGGCGGCGGCATCGGCGGGGCGGACCAGGCGTTCGACCTCCTTGCCCTGCCTCAGGAAGATCAGCGTCGGCCAGAGCTTCACGCGAAACGAGCGCCCCAGCGGGCGGCCCCGGCCGTCTTCGATCTTGAGGTGGCGCACGCGCGGATGGGCGGCGAAGGCGAGTGCGATCAGCGGCTGGGCGGCGCGGCAGTGGCCGCAATCGGGCGCGCCGAATTCGACCAGCGCGGCGTCTTCGAGCGCATCGATCTCGGCGCGCGCGGGTTCCAGCTGCGCATAGCTGTCGTTCATTGCCATATTCTCTCCGGGGCGGTTGTCGCGTCAGTCGAGGAATATAGCGCACCCCTAGCAGCGAATGCGCGTTTCCGCCATGAGCGAAGTCAGGGCGGGCGCCCCGATTTCGTGCTTGAATCCACCGTTTCCGGCGGGCCGACCGGCACGCCGCCAGACGAGGATGCACCGATGAACTTTGCCGACGACTACCTCGCGCAACTGGAAGCCTTCGCCGCCCGGGGCGGCCCTCTGCCCCGCATCCGTGCGCTGCACCTGCCGACGGTCGACACCGACCAGGACTACCGGGGCGAGTTCTGCGCGCTGGAACTCGAGGACGGGTCTATCGGCCTGTCCTTCGTGCTGCTCGACGACACGCTGGCGCGGCTGCGCGACGGGCAGGACGGTTTCGGCCTGCGCGGCGCCGATGCGCTCGAGGTGGCGCGCCGCTACGCCAGCGCCGAGGGGGTCTGGAAGACCATCGGCTTTGCTACCGCCAACGCGCTCTCGCGCTGCCTGTTCGACCGGGCGGGATTCCGGCCCGAGAAAAGTTCCGACTCGATCGGCCAGATGAATCCGCAGCCGGGCGAGCGGGTCGGCATGATCGGGCTGTTCACGCCGCTGCTGGGACGGATCCTCGCCAGCGGCGTCCGGCTCACCGTCGTCGAATTGAAGGCGGAGCTGGCCGGCGAGCGCGACGGCTATCGCGTGACGCTCGATGCCGGGGAACTCGCCGACTGCAGCAAGGTGATATCGACGAGCACCCTGCTCCTGAACGACACCCTGGATCGCATCGCCGGCTACTGCCGCAATGCCCGCTGGTTCGCGCTGATCGGACCCAGCGCCGGCTGCCTGCCCGACGCGCTCTTCGCCCGCGGCGTGACCTTGCTCGGCGGCAGCTGGATCATCGACGGCAAGGGCTTCATCGCGGCACTGAAGAGCGGCGAATCCCACAGCGGCTGCACCAGCAAGTTCGCCCTGACGCCCGAGAGCTACCCGGGCTTCGATGCGCTGCTGGCGCGCGCCTGCGCATGATCCCCTGCGGGCCGAAGTCTTGACGGGGGTATCGATAAAGCTATACATTCCACGGCATCATGGCGGTCGACGATACGGTGCGCGAATTCCAACGAGGCTGCGAGTGTCGTGACCTCTCACAGTCAGGGGAAGCGATGAACGTGCGGCCGTTTCTTGACGCCAAATTCCTGGTCGGGGTGTCGCGCATCGACCATGAGCACCGGACCCTGTTCCAGATTATCGGCACGGTTCATGACGCCTGCCAGAGCAGCGATCCGTCCGCCGCGCAGACCGTGCGCAGCGCCGTTGTCGAGCTGTTCGACTACACCCGTACGCATTTTGCAAGCGAAGAAGCCCTGATGAAAGAGGCGGCTTATCCCGCCCTGGCGGCCCACGCCGAGCTGCACCAGGATCTGCTGGCGCGGGTGCGCGATTTTGAAATCCGCGTCGAATTCGACGCGAATTTCGACCCGGCGGAACTCGCCACCTTCCTGTACAACTGGCTCGCCAATCACATCCTGGTCGAGGACAAGACCTTCGGCGATTACTATCGGGGCGTGGAGGCGGCGGCATCGGCCTGAACCCGGATCGGCGATCGGATCTTGGAACTAAGCGCCCCTGATCGGATCGAAACAGTTCTTTCAACCCCGATCCGGAGGAATGGTGCATGGACTACCAACTCGCAGAACAGCAGGCCGGCCAATTGCAGCAGCAATCCCAGGGCATCCTGCAGCAGATGCAGCTCCTGGCGCAACGGCTCCAGACCGACGCCAAGGACGAGGCCACCGGCAAGGAGCTGACCATGGCGCTGCGCACGATCGCGCTCTCGGTCCAGGGCTACCAGCAGATGGGCGCGCAGATGATGCAGCAGATGGCGCAATACATCCAGATGCTCGAACAGCAATTGCAGACCCACCCGCAACCGACGCTGCAGTCGCGCGGCTGGTCGAGCGGCATGGGCAGCGGATTCGGCGGCGGCTTCATGGGCAACCTGGTCACCGGCCTCGGTCTGGGCGCCGGCATGGGCGTGGCGGAGAACGTGGTCGGCGACCTGTTCAACATGCTCTGA
>JAJZPJ010000017.1:4658-22911 GCA_021811225.1 Pseudomonadota bacterium | reverse complement strand
GCGCGCGGGCGGGTGTTGTAGTTCGAGCTCATCGCCATGCCGTAGGCGCCGGCCGACATCACCGCCAGCAGGTCTCCTTCGGCCAGCGCCAGGCTGCGTCCGTGGCCGAGAAAGTCGCCGCTCTCGCACACCGGGCCGACCACCTCGTAGAGCCGTTCCTCGCCGCCGTCCCGGCGGACGGGCAGGATGTCGTGCCAGGCGTCGTAGAGCGCCGGACGCATCAGGTCGTTCATCGCCGCGTCGACCACGGCGAAGCTCTTCTCGGCGCCGTGCTTGACGACCTCCACCCGGGTGAGCAGCACGCCGGCATTGCCGACCAGAGAGCGCCCCGGGGCGAAGACCCGGCGCTCGCGTCGTCCCTTGAACAGTTCCAGCATCGGCGCCAGGTATTGGGCGACGGTCGGTGCCGTCTCGTCGCGGTAGCGTATGCCCATGCCGCCGCCCAGGTCGATATCCGCCAGGACGATGCCTTGGGCCGCCAGCGCATCGGCGAGATCGAGCAGTTTCTGCGCGGCCTCGGCGGCCGGCGCCGGATCGAGCAATTGCGAGCCGATATGGCAGGCGATGCCCCTGATTTCGATCTGGGGCAGGGCGCCGGCGCGCAGGTAGAGCGGCAGGGCGTCCTCGAAGGCGATGCCGAACTTGTTGTGCTTGAGGCCGGTGGAGATGTAGGGATGGGTCTTGGCATCGACGTCCGGATTGACCCTGAGGGCGATCGGTGCGCGCCGGCCCATGTCGCCCGCGATCTCCGCGAGGCTCATCAGCTCGCTCTCCGACTCGACGTTGAAGCAGCCGATCCCGGCGGCGAGCGCCGCACGCATTTCCTCGCGCGACTTGCCCACGCCAGAGAAGATCACCGACCCGGGTTCGCCGCCCGCGGCCAGCACCCGGGCGAGTTCGCCGCCGGAGACGATGTCGAAACCGGTCCCCAGGCGGGCGAACAGGGCGAGGATGGCGAGGTTGGAATTGGCCTTGACCGCGTAGCACAGGCGCGCGGATCGCCCCGCCAGGGCGGTGCGATAAGCCTCGCAGGCGGCGGTGAGCGCGGCGCGGGAATAGACGTAGCAGGGCGTGCCGAAGCGTTCGGCGATTTGCGTCAGCGGCAGGGATTCGACGCAGAGCGTTCCCTGACGGTAGTCGAAAGCATTCATTGTGCGGGTCCGGACGCGTTGCTATCATCGTGGGCCGGCGCGGCAAAACCGAGCAGCGGCGGGGTGTTCGGGCCGGGCGGGCGGACCAGCGGCGTTTTGGTGCCGCAGCCGGAGAGCGCGGCGAGGAGTAGCAAAGCGATGATCGAAGACTTGGGGCTCGGCATGACGCGGCGGGGAATGGAAAATTTCGATGCTATCACGGGAGTCGGCAATGGATGAGCGCGAATTCAACGGCCATGCGGACGCCATGCTGGCGCGGCTGGAAGCGGCGCTGGAGCGATCCGGCGCCGATCTCGATTTCGAGATGAAGCCGGGCGGCGTGCTGGAACTGGAGTTCGCCGACGGCAGCAAGATCATCGTCAATCGCCATAGCGCGGCGCGCGAGATCTGGGTCGCCGCCAGGTCCGGCGGTTATCACTTCAAGCACGAATCCTCGGGCAAGTGGGTCGCCGGCCGCGACGGGCAGGAATTGCTCGCGGTGCTGGAACGCGCAATCGCCGAGCAGTCCGGGGCAGCAATTACGCTGGGCTGATGCCGCTAGGCGGCATAAGTGCCCTGGGTTGTCGCCGGGTAACAGCGTCCCGGTGACAACTGCGGGCACTAATTGCCGATCGGCTTGGGTTTGGCGTCCTGCACCGGGGCGGCCGGTTGTTGCACTGCCGGCTGCGTTGCGGCGAGCGCTTGTCCCGGCGCGGCGGCGCTGGCAGCCGCGGGCGGCAGGTTTTCCTGATAGACGTAGTCGGGAATCTGCTTGCCCGTCGAGGGATCGGTGGCGGTCACCGTGACCAGACCGGGAGGTTCCGCCATGTAGCTCTCCGGCACGCCGCTCAGGACTTTGCCCATGTAGCCCATCCACATCGGCAGCGCCGCCATCGCCCCCGTTTCCCCGTTGCCGAGCTTCTTGGGCTGATCGAAGCCGACCCAGGCGATGCCGACCATGGTCGGCTGATAGCCGCAGAACCAGGCGTCGACGAAGTCGTTGGTGGTGCCGGTCTTGCCGGCCAGGTCGTCCCGCCCCAGCGTCATGGCGTGGGCTGCGGTGCCGCGGCGCACCACGCTGTGGAGCATGCTGTCGATCATGAAGGCATTGCGCGCATCGATGACGCGCAGTTGCTCGTTGCCGGCGAGCGTCGGTTGCGTCTCGGCCAGCACCTTGCCCCGGTAATCGGTGATCTTGCTGACGATGTAGGGTTCGATCTTGTAGCCGCCGTTGGCGAACACCGAATAGCCGGTGAGCTGCTGCCACAGCGTCACCGAGCCCGCGCCCAGCGCCATCGTGAGGTAAGGCGGATTCTTGTCGGCGTCGAAGCCGAAGCGCGTGATGTAGTCCTGCGCGTATTGCGGACCGATGGCGCGCAGCAGGCGGATCGACACCATGTTCTTCGATTTCGCCAGGGCGGTGCGCAGCGTCATCGGGCCGTCGTAGGTGCCCTCGTAATTCCTCGGCTCCCAGGGCTTGCTGCCGGTCTCGGCGGCCGATATGACGATCGGTTCGTCCTCGAAAACCGACGCCGGGGTGTAGCCCTTTTCCATCGCCGCCGAGTAGTAGAAGGGCTTGAAGCTGGAGCCGGGCTGACGCCAGGCCTGGGTGACGTGATTGAACTTGTTGAGGTTGAAATCGAAGCCGCCGACCAGGGCGCGGACCGCGCCGTCTTTCGGATCGGCCGCGACGAAGCCGGCTTCGACGTCGGGCAGTTGCGAGATCTGCCAGGAGGGCTTGCCGCCCTTCTCGACCTGGATCACCCGGATCACCGCGCCGCGCCGCAGGCGCTTGTTGGCCGGTGCGTGATCGTCGAGCATCCTGGCGGCGAACTTCAGTCCCGCGCCGGAAATGGTCACCACTTCGCCGCCGCGCAGGTAGGCGCGCACTTCCTTGGGACTGGCCGAGAGCACGATGGCGGCCTTCAACTCGTCGCTGTCGTCGTAATCGCCCAGCGCGTCTTCCAGGCCCGGATCCTGATCGGAGTGAATGTCCTTCATGTCGACGTAGCCCTCGGCGCCCCGATAGCCGTGGCGCCGATCGTAGTCCATGACCGCTTTGCGCAGACTGTCGTAAGCGGCCTGCTGATCGGCCAGGGTGATCGTGGTGATGACGCGCAGGCCGCGGCTGTAGGCGTCGTCGGGGAAGCGCTGGACCGCGATCTGGCGCGCCATCTCGGCGACGTACTCGGCGTGCACGCCGAAATCGGAGGCGCTGTGCTTGATGTGCAGCTTCTCGGCCTGGGCCTGCGCGAACTGGGCGTCGGTGATCATGCCCAGCGCGTGCATGCGGGTCAGCACGTAGGTCTGACGCAGTTTGGCACGCTTCGGATTGACCACCGGGTTATAGGCCGAGGGGGCCTTGGGCAGGCCGGCGAGCATCGCCGCCTCGGCGATGCTAAGGTCTTTGAGCGGTTTGCCGTAATAGACCTGGGCAGCGGAGGCGAAGCCGTAGGCGCGTTGGCCGAGGTAGATCTGGTTGATATAAAGTTGCAGGATATCGTCCTTGGACAGGCTGGCTTCGATCTTGAAGGCGAGCAGCGCCTCGTAGAATTTGCGCGAGAAGGTCTTCTCCCGGGACAGGAAGAAGTTGCGCGCCACCTGCATGGTGATGGTCGAGGCGCCCTCGAGCTTGCCGCCGCTGATGAAATTGGCGTAGGCGGCGCGTAGGACGCCCTGGACGTCGATGCCGCCGTGCTGGTAGAAGCGCTCGTCCTCGGCGGCGAGGATCGCGTCCTTCATGACCAGCGGCACGTCGTTGATGCGCACCAGGTCGCGCCGCTCCTCGCCGAACTCGCCGATCAGGTGGCCGTCGGCGGTATAGACGCGCATCGGCATCTTCGGCCGGTAATCGGTCAGCGCGTCGAGCGAGGGCAGGTGCGGATAGGCCAGGATGACGGCGATGCCGAGCAGGGCGGCGCCGGCCAAGGCCATGCCGGCGACGACCAGGATGGGATAGAGGATCCAGCGGACGGCGGCAGGCAGGGAGGGGAAGGAGGGCAAGGGGTGACTCGTCGGATAATTTCAGCACGCCATTATAGGCTAGGGCCCGAGGAAAGTTTCAAGCCGGGCGGCCGTGTCGGACAGCAAAAAGCGCTTTACACTAGACATAGTTGCTGATAGCATTTAATGTAAAGTTGTCGGTATTCTGCCTAACGCGATATTCTAAAAGGATTTTTCTTGCAGCTCGACCTGTCGATATTCAACCCCAAGGCACGGCCGCTGATCGGACTGGACATCAGTTCGACCTCGATCAAGCTGGTCGAGCTCTCGGATGCGGGCAAGAGCGGGTGGCGGATCGAGCGCTACACGATCGAGCCGGTGCCGAGAGACGCCGTGGTGGATGGCAATATCGTCAATCTCGAAGCGGTGGCCGAGGCGGTCAAGCGCGCCTGGAAGCGGTTGGCTTCCCCGATCAAGTATGTGGCGATGGCGCTGCCGGCGGCGGCGGTCATCACCAAGAAAATCATCGTGCCGGCGGGTCAGCGCGAGCAGGAACTGGAGGCGCAGGTCGAGTCGGAAGCCAATCAGTACATCCCCTTCGCCCTGGAAGAGGTCAATCTCGACTTCCAGATGATCGGCCAGGCGCCGTCCGGGCCCGACGAGGTCGAAGTGCTGATCGCCGCTTCGCGCAAGGAAAAGGTCGAGGACCGGGTCGCCTGCGCCGATGCCGCCGGCTTGCAGCCGGTGGTGATGGATGTCGAGTCCTACGCGATGCAGGCCGCCTTCGAACTGGTCGAGGCGCAGTTGCCGGAGTCGGGGCGGGACCGGGTCATCGCCCTGGTCGATCTCGGCGCCCACGCCATGAACGTGACCGTGCTGAAGAACGACCAGTTGCTCTACACGCGCGAGCAGGCCTTCGGCGGCAACCAGCTGACCCAGGACATCATGCGCACCTACGGCATGAGCGGCGAAGAGGCGGAAGCGGCCAAGCGCACCGGCTCCCTGCCGGAAAACTACGTGGCCGAGTTGTTGCGGCCGTTCATGGACAGCCTGGCACTCGAAATCTCGCGCGCCCTGCAGTTCTTTTTCACCTCGACCCAGTACAACGATGTCGATCATATCGTCCTGGCCGGCGGCTGCGCGGTGATCGAGGGGCTGGATAAGGTGGTCGCGGCGCGCACCCAGATCGAAACCTTGGTGGCCAACCCCTTCGTCAGCATGCAGATCTCCCCGCGCATCCGACCCAAACACCTGGCCGCCGACGCGCCCTCGCTGATGGTGGCCTGCGGCTTGGCCTTGCGGAGATTCGACCAGTGATCCGCATCAATCTGCTGCCCCACCGCGAGGAGAAGCGCCGCGCGCGGCGCCAGCAGTTCTATGCCATGACCGGCCTGATCGCGGTGCTGGCCGGCTTGATCTGGTTCCTGGGCTACGGCATCATCAATCGCTATATCGGCGCCCAACAGGAGCAGAACGACTTCCTCAATAAGGAAATCGTGTCGCTCGACAAGGACATCGACGAGATCAAGGGCCTCAAGGAGCAGACCGACTCGCTGCTTTCGAGAAAGCGCATCATCGAGTCGCTGCAGGCCAACCGCACCGAGACGGTACGCCTGTTCAACGAATTGGCCCGTCAGGTCCCCGAGGGCGTCTATCTCAAGACCCTGAAGCAGACGGGCGGGAAGATCGATCTCACCGGTTACGCGCAGTCGAACTCGCGCATCTCGACGCTGATGCGCAACCTCGAGTCATCGCCCTTGCTGGAAAAACCCAATCTGATCGAGATCCAGGCGGTCAAGGTCAATAATCTACGGGTCAGCGAGTTCAACATGACGGTCCTGATCACCCCGCAGGTCACCGAGAACGAAGTCCGCCCCAAGGGCGCCGTGACGAAGGGCAAGAAGCCATGAGCAAGCCCTCCAAGCTCACTCTGCCCGCATTCGACTTCCAGGGGCTGGTCGAAGATTTCAGGACGCTCGACCCCAAGGACCCCGGCCTGTGGCCGCTCCTGCCGCGCATCGTGATTCTCGTCGGACTGTTCATTGCCTTGCTCGTCGCGGCCTGGTGGTTCGGCTGGAGCAGTCAGCTGGTCGAACTGCACGCCAAACACCAGCAGGAGGGCAAGCTCAAGAGCGAATGGCTGGCCAAGAAGCGGCAGGCGGTCAATCTCGAAGCCTATCGCCAGCAGTTGGCCGATATCGACCGCTCGTTCGGCGCCATGCTCAGGCAGCTGCCGAGCAAGGCGGAAATGGAATCGCTGCTGATCGACATCAACCAGGCGGGGCTGGGACGCGGCCTCCAATTCGATTTGTTCAAACCCGGCAACGAAGTGGCCAAGGACTTCTACGCCGAGATGCCGATCACGATCAAGCTCCAGGGCAGCTACCAGGACCTGGGCGCCTTTACCGGCGACATCGCCAAGCTCTCGCGCATCGTCACCCTGAACGATGTGGACATCGCAGCCGGCAAGGACAATCGCTTGACCATGACCGCGGTGGCGAAAACCTTCCGCTATCTGGACGAAGAGGAAATCGCCAAGCAGAAGCTGGCCGCGAAGGCCAAGGGCGGCAGGAAATGAGCAGGATCGCGCCCATCCTCGCCCTCTTTTTCAGCCTGTTGCTGACCGCTTGCGGCGGCGGGGCGCACGACGACCTCAAGCTCTGGATGAAGGACGCGACCAAGAACATGAAGGGGCACGTGCCGCCGCTGCCGGAGATCAAGCCCTATTCGCCCGTTGCCTATGATGCCGGCGCCGGGCTCGACCCGTTCAAGCCCTTCGGCAGCGAGATACAGAAGAAGGGCGGGGGCGGCGGCGGCCTCAAGCCGGATTTCAATCGGCCCAAGGAGCCGCTCGAGTCCTATCCGCTGGAGTCCCTGAAAATGGTCGGCGTGTTGCAGCGAGGCGATGTCAGGAACGCCGTGATCCGCGCCGGCGCCAAGGTCTTTCTGGTCAAGATCGGCAATCATCTCGGGCAGAACTTCGGGGTCATCACCGCCATCACCGACAACGAAGTCCGGATCAAGGAGCTGGTTCAGGATCCCGGCGGCGACTGGGTGGCGCGCACCAACACGCTAGAGCTGCAGGAACAGGAGACGAGGAAATGAATCCATTAGGCAAAATCGCGCGCCAACTGACGGCGGGCGTCGCGCTGGCCTGCCTGGCGGCGCTGGCCTGGGCGCAGGCGGCGGCACCCGACAGCGTGCCGAACAGCATCGAAGCGCTCCAGGTCAGCCAGCAGGGTTCGAACATCCTGCTCAAGCTGAGCCTGAAGCAGGCGCTCAAGGAACTGCCGAACAATTTCAGCATCGCCAAGCCGGCGCGGCTGGTCTTCGACTTTCCCGGGACCGGCAACGGTCTGGGCCGGTCGAGCCAGCAGGTGAATCAAGGGGAACTGAAGAGCCTCAATATCATCCAGGTCGGCGACCGCACCCGCCTGGTCCTGAACCTGAACGACATGACGCCCTTCCGGACGCGCATCGAAGGGCAGGCGCTGCTCATCAGCCTGACGCCGCCGCCTGCCGGCGGCGAGGATGCACAGGTGACGCACTTCGCCGAAACCCGGCCTGAACAGGAACCCCAGAGCCTGCGCGACGTCAGTTTCCGCCGCGGCAAGAACGGCCAGGCGCGCATCCTGGTGGATCTTTCCGATCCCAACGTCGGCATCGACATCAAGAAGCAGGGCAACCAGCTGTTGGTCGATTTCAACAAGACGGCCGTACCCGAGAAACTGCGCCGTCGGCTCGACGTCACCGATTTCGGCACGCCGGTGACCAGCATCGACACCCGGCAACAGGGCGGCAACGCGAGCATGGTCATTTCCCCGCAGGGCCCCTGGGAATACAACGCCTATCAGAGCGACGACCACTTCGTCATCGAGGTCAAGGCCGTCGCCACCGACCAGAACAAGCTGGTCCAGGGTTCGCAAGCCGGCTATCACGGCGAGAAGCTGTCGCTCAACTTCCAGAACGTCGAGGTGCGCGCGGTGTTGCAGGTGCTCGCGGACTTCACCCACCTGAACATCATCACCAGCGACACGGTCACCGGCAACCTGACGCTGCGGCTCAAGGACGTGCCCTGGGATCAGGCGCTGGACATCATCCTGCAGGCCAAGGGCCTGGGCATGCGCAAGAACGGCAACGTCATCTGGATCGCGCCGCGCGACGAACTGGCGGCCCGGGAAAAATCCATGCTCGAATCGCAGCAGCAGATCGCCAGCCTGGAAATGCCGCAGACCGAGACCTTCAGGCTGAATTACCAGAAGGCCGACCAGTTGAAGGCCATGCTCTCCGACAAGAGCAATTCGATGCTCTCGAAGCAGGGCGCGATCATCGCCGACCCGCAGACCAATACCCTGTTCGTCCGGGATATCCCCTCCAATCTGGAAAAGATCCGCGAGTTCATCAAGAAGGTGGATGTCGGCGCGAGGCAGGTGCTGATCGAGGCGAGAATCGTCGAGGCCGATGCCGGCTTCAGCCAGAACCTCGGCGCCCGCCTGAGCTACAACGACATGAGCTCGAGCGTCCCGGGCGCGGGCGTCGGCGCCCAGGTCGGCAACAGCTCGACCTACGCCACCATCAGCGGCAACCTCCAGGGCTTGGTGAGCGCGACGCCGCAGGGCGGCACCGCCACCACGCCCGGCATCAACAACACCCAGTTCGTCAATATGCCGGCCGCCGGCCTGAACGGCTTCGCGCCGGGCAGCTTCGCGATCAGCCTGTTCAATTCCAGCATGAGCAAGTTCATCAATCTCGAACTGTCGGCGATGGAAGCGGACACGCGCGGCAAGGTGATCTCCAGCCCGCGCGTGGTGACCGCCGACGGAGTCAAGGCGATCATCGAGCAGGGTACCGAAATCCCCTATCAGCAGGCGACCAGCAGCGGCGCCACCAGCGTCTCCTTCCGCAAGGCCAGTCTGAGCCTCGACGTCACGCCCCAGATCACACCGTCCGGCAAGGTCATCCTCAACCTGGAGATCAACAAGGACACCCCGGGAACGGTCACCAGCACGGGCGTCCAGATCGACACCAAGCACATCAAGACCACGGTGTCGGTGGAAAACGGCGGCACGGTGGTGATCGGCGGGATCTACCTGTCGACGGAGCGGAACGACGTCAACAAGGTGCCGCTGTTCGGCGACCTGCCCTTGGTCGGCGCACTGTTCAGGAACACCGCCAAAGTCTCGTCGAAGACCGAGCTGCTGATCTTCATAACCCCCCGCGTGATCAACGACAAGACGAACCTGATGTGAGCAAGCGGAACCGGCACGAAGCCTTGCGCCCGACCCATTTCACTGGATGATCGACGATGAATACAACAAAACTGCGTAAGCTTCTCGGCGCCGCCCTGCTTCTTGGCGTGCTCGGCCTGACGGGCTGCGGCGGCGGCGGCGCGGGAAGCAGCTCGACAAAGGGGAGCGGCGGCACCGCCACCGCGCTGTACACCACCGCGCCCAGCGCCGTCACTGTCGCTACGGGGATGACCGAGACCTACACCATCGCCGGGGGCACAGCGCCCTACACCGCCTCCAGCAGCAACCCGGGTGTTGTCACGGTGAGCGTCAGCGGTTCGACGATGACTGTTACCAGCGTAGCGACGGGCACGGTGAACATTGTGGTCCATGACGCGGCCGGCGCATCGGTAACGATCGCCGTGACGGTGGGCAGCAGCGGTTCGGTTACCGCGCTCTACACTACCGCACCCAGCGCCGTCACCATCAATACCGGAGGAACTGCTGCCTACTCAATAGCCGGGGGTAGCGCGCCCTACACCGCCGCCAGCAGCAACCCCGCCGTCGCTGCGGTGACTGTCAGCAACCAGACGATGAACATTACCGGCATAGTGCCGGGAACTGCGAGCATCGTTGTCCATGACACGACGGGTACTGCGGTGACGATCGCGGTGACGGTGGCCAATTCCGCCGGTGCTTCACTGTATACCACTGCGCCAGTCGCAATCACCATCGCCGCGACCGGCGCTTCGGGGGCCCAGACCTACACCATAGGAGGCGGAACCGCCCCCTACAATGTCACCAGCGACAACACCAACGTTGCCACGGCAAGCGTCACCGGCAGCACAATGACCATCACCGGGGTGGCGGATGGCAAGGCGAATATCCTGGTCAGGGATGCGACCGGAACGGCATCGGTGACCATCGCGGTGAACGTGGCGACGGGCTCGGGCTTTACCGTGATTGGTTCCGGCTCCTGGACTGTTTCAGGTGGCGGGCTCGGCTGCAATACGACCAACCCCTCGCCCTACTCGGTGTACTTCATCAACGGCGGGGTGGCGCCCTACACCGTGTCGTCGAGCAGCCCGCTGGTCGGCACGATCATCGGAGTCGGCACCGCTGCTGCGCCCCTGGCGACACCCACCGGGGCCAAGTCGGTGAGCCTCGCTTCCTGGACGGTGGCGAGTGGCGGCTACTTCGTGGTGGCGTGGCCGAACGCCAATAACAACTGTGCATCGGGAGCAGCCTCGTTCAAAGTGATAGATTCCACCGGCTTACTCCCGGCCAGTACCCCGACCTTCACGGTGACCTACACGCCCTGAGTGCAGTGAGCTTGCGGCGGCAAAAACCGGCTGCGCCGGTTTTTTGTTTTCAGCGGATGGCCAATTGCTACAATGGGTCCGTGCATTCCAAGGCAAACATATTCCTCGTCGGCATGATGGGCGCGGGCAAGACCACGGTCGGGCGCCAGCTCGCCAAACGGCTGAAGCGGCGCTTCGTCGATAGCGACCACGAGATCGAGGCGCGCACCGGCGTGCATATTCCGCTGATATTCGAAATCGAGGGCGAGGCCGGCTTCAGGAGGCGCGAGGCGCAGGTGCTGGCGGAGCTGACCCAGGAGGACGATCTGGTGCTGGCCACCGGCGGGGGGGCCGTGCTCGATCCGGTCAATCGCGCCAATCTCGCCAACAACGGCCTGGTCGTCTATCTCTGCGTGCCGCCCGCGATGCTCTGGGAGCGGCTGCGTCTGGACAAGAAGCGGCCGCTGCTGCAGGTGGCCGATCCGCTCAGTCGCCTGCAGGAGCTGCACGCCCAGCGCGACCCGCTCTACCGCGAGGTGGCCGACCTCGTCGTCGAGGGCGGCGGCAACAATTCGCATCACCTGGTGCAACAGATCGAGCGCGAGCTACAGGAGCGATTTCCCGCATGAACATGACCTTGAACGTGTCCCTGGCGGAGCGTACCTATCCGATCCTGATCGGCGGCGCCTTGCTCGATCGCAGCGAGCTGATCCTGCCGCACCTTGCCGTCAAGCGCGCCGCCATCGTCAGCAACGAGACCGTCGCCCCCCTCTACCTGGAGCGGCTGGCGGCCGGCCTTGCGAACAGCGGCGTCCAACTCACCCGGATCGTGTTGCCCGACGGCGAGCAATTCAAGAACTGGGAGACCCTGAACCGGATCTATGACGCGCTGCTCGAAGCGCGCTGCGACCGCGGCACCGCGATCATCGCCCTGGGCGGCGGCGTCGTCGGCGACATCGCCGGCTTCGCCGCGGCGACCTATCAGCGCGGCGTACCCTTCGTCCAGGTACCGACCACGCTGCTCTCGCAGGTCGACTCCTCGGTCGGGGGCAAGACCGGCATCAACCACCCGCGCGGCAAGAACATGATCGGCGCCTTCTGGCAGCCGAGGCTGGTGCTCGCCGACACCGACACCCTGAAGACGCTGCCGGCGCGGGAGCTCTCGGCGGGACTGGCCGAGATCGTCAAGATCGCCCTGGTCCGCGACCTGCCCTTCCTGGAATGGCTGGAAGAGAACATGGACAAGCTCCTGGCCGGGGACGCCGCGGCGCTGGCCCACGCCATCGGCCGTTCCTGCCGCAACAAGGCGGAGGTGGTGGCCGCCGACGAGCAGGAGACGGATCCGGCGGGCGGTCGCGCCCTGCTGAATCTCGGCCACACCTTCGGCCACGCCATCGAGACCGGCCTGGGCTACGGCCAGTGGCTGCACGGCGAGGCGGTGGCGGCGGGCACGGTGATGGCCGCGGAGCTGTCGCATCGCCTGGGCTGGCTCGCCGAGGTCGACGTCGCGCGGGTGCGGCGATTGTTCGTGCGCGCGCGGCTGCCGGTGCGCGGCGCGGCGCTGGGCGCGGCGCGCTACCTCGATCTGATGGGCCACGACAAGAAGGTCGTGGCCGGCCGGCTGCGCCTGGTGCTGTTGCGCCAGCTGGGCCACGCGGTGACCTGGGCCGATGCGCCCCAGACCGAGATCATCGCGGCGATCGAGGCTTGCAGTGGCTGATTTGGCGCCCTACGCCGTTTCCGAGCACAACTCGCGCGGCCGGGTGCACGCCGAGGCGCCGCCCGCCGAGCGCAGCGAATTCCAGCGCGACCGCGACCGCATCATCCATTCGACCGCGTTCCGCCGGCTCGAATACAAGACCCAGGTGTTCGTCAATCACGAGGGCGATCTGTTCCGCACCCGGCTCACCCACAGCCTCGAAGTGGCGCAGATCGCCCGCAGCATCGCCCGCGCCCTGCGCCTCAACGAGGATCTGGTCGAGGCCGTGGCGCTGGCGCACGACCTCGGCCACACGCCCTTCGGCCACGCCGGGCAGGAGGCATTGAACGACGCGATGCGCGAGCTGGCGCCCGCGAGCGGCGGCTTCGAGCACAATCTGCAGAGCCTGCGCACCGTCGACCTGCTCGAGGAGCGCTACGCCGCCTTCGACGGCTTGAACCTCTGCTTCGAGACGCGCGAGGGCATCCTCAAGCACTGCTCGCGCGAACGGGCCCGCGAACTGGGCGAGCTGGGCAGGCGCTTCCTGGAGGACCGCCGTCCTTCGCTGGAAGCGCAGATCTGCGATCTGGCCGACGCCATCGCCTACAACCACCACGACGTAGACGACGGCTTGCGCTCCGGCCTGATTGTGCTGGAGCAGCTGGAAGAGGTGGATGCCTTCGCCTGCCACCGGCAGAGCGTCGTCAGCGAGTTTCCGGGCGTCACCGGCCGCCGGCTGATCCACGAGACCTTGCGGCGCATGATCAACGCGCTGGCGCTGGATCTGATCGGCGAGACGCGCCGCAATATCGCCGCGGCGGCGCCGCGGTCTCTCTCCGACATCCACGCCGCCCCACCGCTGGTCGCCTTCAGCCCCGCCATGGGCGCCGAGCACCGGGTGCTGAAGGCCTTCCTGAACGAGCACCTCTACCGGCACTTCCAGGTGCTGCGCATGACCAACAAGGCCAGAAGCATCGTCTCCGATCTGTTCGCCGCCTTCGTCGCCGATCCGCGCCTGCTGCCGCCGCAATACCGGAAGATGGCGCAGGACGACCGGCCGCGGGCGGTGGCCGACTATATCGCCGGCATGACCGACCGCTACGCCATCCGCGAACACCGCCGCATGTTCGCCGTCGGAGAGGGCTGAGCCGCTGCTGCGCTGCAGCGTGTTGAATTCATCGTCGTTTGCCGGTATATTTACCCGTTCGCCCATTGGGTTACCGAAGCCGGAGCGCCGCCCTCCCAGCCCGTGGGGGCGCCCGGCTTTTTTACCGGCCGAGATTGTCTTCGGCGACTTGTCGAGGAAAGACCAGATGGACCTGCCTGCGCACCTACCCGAGCGCCAGGGTCTGTACGACCCCGCCAACGAACACGACGCCTGCGGCGTCGGCTTCGTCGCCCACATCAAGAATCAGAAGAGCCACGAGATCGTGCTGCAAGGTTTGCAGATTCTCAAGAATCTGACCCATCGCGGCGCGGTCGGCGCCGACCCCAAGGCGGGCGACGGCTCCGGCCTCCTGCTCCAGATTCCCGATCGCTTCTTCCGCGAGGAAATGGCCAGGCAGGGCGTGACCCTGCCGGCCGAGGGCGAGTACGGCGTCGGCATGGTCTTCCTGCCGCAGGAGAGCGCTTCGCGCATGGCCTGCCAGGAGGAGATCGAGCGCGCGGTGCGGGCCGAGGGCCAGGTCCTGCTCGGCTGGCGCGACGTGCCGGTGGACAACTCGGTGCTGGGCGAATCGGTCAAGGAGGTCGAGCCGGTGATCCGGCAGATCTTCATCGGCCGCGGCACCGATGTCCTGGTCACCGACGCTCTGGAGCGCAAGCTCTACATCATCAGGAAGCGCTCCGGCCACGCCATCCAGCGGCTGCGCCTGAAGCACGGCAAGGAATTCTACGTGCCCTCGTTCTCGGCGCGCACGCTGGTCTACAAGGGCCTGCTGCTCGCCGACCAGGTCGGCAACTACTACCGCGACCTGCAGGACCCCCGCGTCGTCTCGGCGCTGGCGCTGGTGCACCAGCGTTTCTCGACCAACACCTTCCCGACCTGGGACCTGTCGCATCCCTTCCGCTTCATCGCCCACAACGGCGAGATCAACACCCTGCGCGGCAACGTCAATTGGATCCGGGCGCGCGAGCAGGGCATTTGTTCGGCGGTGCTGGGCGCCGATCTGGCCAAGATCTGGCCGCTGATCTACGACGGCCAGTCGGACTCCGCCTCCTTCGACAACGCCCTGGAACTCCTGGTGATGGGCGGCTACTCGCTGGCCCACGCGATGATGCTGATGATTCCGGAGGCCTGGGAGAAGCACGCGGCGATGGACGAGAACCGCCGCGCCTTCTACGAATACCACGCGGCGATGATGGAACCCTGGGACGGTCCGGCCGCGGTGGCCTTCACCGACGGCCGCCAGATCGGCGCCACGCTCGACAGGAACGGCCTGCGCCCGGCGCGCTTCCTGGTGACCGACGACGACATGGTGATCATGGCGTCGGAATCCGGCGTGCTGCCGGTGCCGGAGGCGAGGATCGTCAAGAAGTGGCGCTTGCAGCCGGGCAAGATGTTCCTGATCGACCTGATCCAGGGGCGGATCATCGACGACAAGGAGCTCAAGGACGCGCTGGCCAACGCCAAGCCCTACCGCGAATGGATCGAGAAGATCCGCATCAAGCTGGACGAGATCGATTGCGACAGCCCGGCGATGGCCAATCCTTCGCCTTCGCTGCTCGACTGCCAGCAGGCCTTCGGCTACACGCAGGAGGACATCAAGTTCATCCTCGGGCCGATGGCGCAAAGCGGCGAGGAAGCGCTGGGCTCGATGGGCAACGATGCGGCGCTGCCGGTGCTCTCCGCCAGGAACAAGCCCTTCTACCACTACTTCAAGCAGCTCTTCGCGCAGGTGACCAATCCGCCGATCGATCCGATCCGCGAGGAGATCGTCACCTCGCTGACCTCCTTCATCGGGCCGAAGCCCAATCTCCTCGGGGTGTCGGACATCAATCCGCCGATCCGCCTGGAGGTGTCGCAGCCGGTGCTCTCCCACCGCGACATGGCCAAGATCCGCGACATCGAGCGCTTCACCGGCGGCAAGTTCCGCCCCAGCGAAATCGACATCACCTACCCCGAGGCCTGGGGCAGCGCCGGCATCGAGGCGCGGCTGGCCTCGCTGGTGGCCGAAGCCGAGGACGCGGTGCGTTCCGGGCACAACATCCTGATCATCTCGGATCGGCGCATCGATGCCGATCACGTGGCGATCCCGGCGCTGCTCGCCACCTCGGCGGTGCATCAGCACCTGGTCAAGCAGGGCCTGCGCACCAGCGCCGGTCTGGTGGTCGAGACCGGCTCGGCGTGCGAGGTGCATCACTTTGCGCTGCTGGGCGGCTACGGCGCGGAAGCCGTGCATCCCTACCTGGCGCTGGACACGCTCGCCGATCTCGCCCACGGCGATGCCGAGAAAGCCGAGAAGTACGTCAAGAACTTCACCAAGGCGGTGGGCAAGGGCCTGTGCAAGGTGATGTCGAAGATGGGCATCTCCACCTACATGTCCTACACCGGGGCGCAGATTTTCGAGGCGGTCGGCCTGCAGCGCCGCTTCGTCGATCAGTATTTCGCCGGCACCGCCAGCGGCATCGAGGGCATCGGCGTGTTCGAGGTCGCGGAGGAGGCGATCCGTCGTCACCGGCAGGCCTTCGGCGCCGACCCGGTGCTCGCCTCCATGCTCGATGCCGGCGGCGAATATGCCTACCGGGTCCGCGGCGAGGAGCATACGTGGACGCCGGACGCGATCGCCAAGCTGCAGCACGCCACCCGGACCGGCAATGCCGCGACCTACAAGGAGTACGCTGCCCTCATCAACGACCAGAGCCGCCGGCAACTGACCCTGCGCGGCCTGTTCGAGCTCAAGCCGGCGGGTCCGCCGGTGCCGATCGCGGAGGTCGAGGAGGCCCGCGAAATCGTCAAGCGCTTCGCCACCGGCGCCATGTCGCTGGGCTCGATCTCGACCGAGGCGCACACCCTGCTGGCCGTCGCCATGAACCGCATCGGCGGCAAGTCGAACACCGGCGAGGGCGGCGAGGACGCCAACCGCTACCGGGTGCTGAAGGGCGGCGAGAAGCTCTCCGAGATCATCGGCGCCGGGCGGATCGAGCGCGACCTGGAACTGAAGGCCGGCGACTCGCTGCGCTCCAAGATCAAGCAGGTCGCCTCGGGGCGCTTCGGCGTCACCGCAGAGTATCTCGCCAGCGCCGAGCAGATCCAGATCAAGATGGCCCAGGGCGCCAAGCCCGGCGAGGGCGGCCAGCTGCCCGGACACAAGGTCTCCGAGTACATCGGGCAACTGCGCCATTCGGTGCCCGGCGTCGGCCTGATCTCGCCGCCGCCGCACCACGACATCTATTCGATCGAGGACCTGGCGCAACTGATCCACGACCTGAAGAACGCCAACTCCCGGGCCTCGATCTCGGTCAAGCTGGTCTCCGAAGTCGGCGTGGGTACCGTCGCCGCCGGCGTCTCCAAGGCCAAGGCCGACCACGTGGTGATCGCCGGCCACGACGGCGGCACCGGCGCCTCGCCGATCTCCTCGATCAAGCACGCCGGCACGCCTTGGGAACTGGGTCTGGCCGAGACCCAGCAGACCCTGGTCTTGAACCGGCTGCGCGGACGCATCCGCGTCCAGGTCGACGGCCAGTTGAAGACCGGCCGGGACGTGTTGATCGGCGCGCTGCTCGGCGCCGACGAGTTCGGTTTCGCCACCGCGCCGCTGGTGGTCTCGGGCTGCATCATGATGAGGAAGTGCCACCTCAACACCTGCCCGGTGGGCGTGGCCACCCAGGATCCGGCGCTGCGCAAGAAATTCACCGGCCAGCCCGAGCACGTGGTCAATTACTTCTTCTTCGTCGCCGAGGAAGTGCGCGAGCTGATGGCGGCGATGGGCATCCGCCGCTTCGACGATCTGATCGGCCGCGCCGACCTGCTCGACAAGCGCGCCGCCGTCGATCACTGGAAGGCCCGTGGCCTGGACTTCTCCCGGATCTTCCACGTCCAGGACGGGGAGGCGGTCCGGCATCATTGCGAGGAGCAGGACCACGGACTGGCCGGCGCTCTCGACCACGCGCTGATCGCGAAGGCGCAGCCGGCCATCCTCCGCGGCGAACGGGTGGTCATCGAGACGCCGATCCGGAACGTCAATCGCAGCTGCGGTGCCATGCTCTCGCACGAGATCGCCAGCCGCTACGGCCACAAGGGCCTGCCCGACGACAGCATCGTGGTCGCGCTGACCGGCACCGCCGGCCAGAGCTTCGGCGCCTTCCTCGCCCGCGGCATCACCCTGGACCTCACCGGCGAAGGCAACGACTACGTCGGCAAGGGCCTGTCGGGCGGCCGCATCGTCGTCCGTCCCGCCGCCGACTTCCGCGGCCGGACCGACGAGAACATCATCGTCGGCAACACCGTGCTCTACGGCGGCATCGCCGGCGAGGCCTTCTTCGCCGGCGTCGCCGGCGAGCGCTTCTGCGTGCGCAACTCGGGCGTCACCACGGTGGTGGAGGGCACCGGCGATCACGGCTGCGAATACATGACCGGCGGCACCGTCGTGGTGCTGGGAAAGACCGGCCGGAATTTCGCCGCGGGCATGAGCGGCGGCGTGGCCTACGTGCTCGATTCTGACGGCAGCTTCGCCGGCCGCTGCAACCCGGCGATGGTGGCGCTGGAGCCGGTGCTGCCCGCCGAGCAGCAGACTACGCTGGAGCCGCGCCATCGCGACCAGGCCGACGAGACGCAGTTGAAGCACCTGATCGAGCGCCACGCCGCCTGCACCGGCAGCGCCGTCGCCCGCGCCATTCTCGCCGACTGGCCGGCCCAGCGGACGAAGTTCGTCAAGGTCATGCCGCACGAATACCGGCGGGCGCTGAAGGAACTCGCCGCTGCTGCCAGCGCGGCAGTGAAGGAGGCAGCAT
>JAJZPJ010000017.1:0-4558 GCA_021811225.1 Pseudomonadota bacterium | reverse complement strand
CTCTCCGACGACGAAGCGAAGATCCAGGGCGCGCGCTGCATGGACTGCGGCATCCCGTTCTGCAGCAACGGCTGCCCGGTGAACAACATCATCCCGGACTGGAACGACCTGGTGTACCGCGGCGAGTGGCGGCAGGCGCTGGAGGTGCTGCACTCCACCAACAACTTTCCCGAATTCACCGGCCGCATCTGCCCCGCGCCCTGCGAGGCGGCGTGCACGCTCAACATCAACGACGACGCGGTGGGCATCAAGTCGATCGAGCACGCGATCATCGACAAGGCTTGGGAGCAGGGCTGGGTGGTGCCGCAGCCGCCGGCGAGCAAGACCGGCAAGCGGGTCGCGGTGGTCGGCTCGGGCCCGGCGGGTCTGGCCGCCGCCCAGCAACTGGCGCGCGCCGGCCACGCGGTGACCCTGTTCGAGAAGAACGACCGCATCGGCGGCCTGCTGCGCTACGGCATCCCCGACTTCAAGATGGAAAAGTCGCACATCGACCGGCGCGTCGCGCAGATGCAGGCCGAGGGCGTCGAATTCCGCGTCGATGCCGAGGTCGGCGCCGAAGGCGAGTTCGCGGCCGACAGGATACTCGCGGCGTATGACGCCGTGGTGCTCGCCGGCGGCGCCGAGCAGCCGCGCGATCTGCCGGTGCCGGGGCGCGAGCTCGAAGGCGTGCATTTCGCGATGGACTTCCTGCCGCAGCAGAACAAGGTCGATGCCGGCGACGAGCTGCCCGGGCAGATCAGGGCCGACGGCAAGCATGTCGTGGTGATCGGCGGCGGCGACACCGGCTCGGACTGCGTCGGCACCTCCAACCGCCAGGGCGCGGCGAGCGTGGTCCAGTTCGAACTCCTGCCGCGTCCGCCCGAGCGGGAGAACAAGCCGCTGGTCTGGCCCTACTGGCCGATGAAGCTGCGCAGCTCCAGCTCGCACGACGAGGGCTGCTCGCGCGACTGGTCGGTGGCGACCAAGGAATTCATCGGCGGCGAGGGTGCGGACCAGGGCAAGTTGAAGGCGATCAAGGCGGTGCGCCTGCAATGGACGGACGGCAAGATGAGCGAGATCCCCGGCTCGGAGTTCACCCTGAAGGCCGATCTGGCCTTCCTCGCGATGGGCTTCCTCGGACCGGTCGGCGGCGTGCTGGACGCCTTCGGCGTCGCCCGCGACGCGCGCAGCAACGCCCGGGCCGACACCGAGGCGCCGGGTGCGCTGGCCTACGCCACCAGCGTTGCCAAGGTGTTCGCGGCGGGCGACATGCGCCGGGGCCAGTCGCTGGTGGTCTGGGCGATACGCGAAGGCCGCCAGTGCGCGCGCGCCGTCGATGAATTTCTGATGGGAACCAGCCTGCTGCCGCGCTGATGAACGTCGTCATCCTCGCCGCCGGTCAGGGCAAGCGCATGCGCTCCGACCTGCCCAAGGTGCTGCACCGGCTGGCGGGCCGGCCCCTGCTCGACCACGTCCTGGCCGCCGCGCGCGCCATCGGGGCGAAGAAGATCTGCGTCGTCTATGGTCACGGCGGCGAGCAGGTGCCGACAGCGCTCCCGGCCGACGACGTCGTCTGGGTGAAGCAGTCGCCGCAGCAGGGAACCGGCCACGCCGTGCTCCAGGCGCTGCCGCACCTCGATCCGTCCGGCCCGACGCTGGTGCTCTGCGGCGACGTGCCGCTGATCCGCACCGAGACCCTGAACCGCCTGATCGCGCAGGCGGCCGACGGTACGCTGGCGCTCTTGACGGTCGAACTCGCCGATCCGTCCGGCTATGGCCGGATCGTCCGGAACGCAGACGGCGCCATCCTGCGCATCGTCGAGGAGAAGGACGCCGACGATGCCGAGCGCGCGCTCCATGAGGTCAATACCGGCATCCTGGTCGCGCCCACCGGGCGCCTGGCGCGCTGGCTGCCCGCGCTGACCAGCCGGAATGCCCAGGGCGAGTATTACCTCACCGACATCGTCGGTCTGGCGGTGGCGGAGGGGACGCCGGTATCCAGCGCCCAGCCGGAGGCGGAATGGGAAGCGGCGGGGGTCAATAGCCGGGCGCAGTTGGCCGCCCTGGAACGCATTTATCAGGGCCGCGTCGCCGAACGATTGATGGAGCAGGGCGTGGGGCTGGCCGACCCGGCACGGATCGATCTGCGCGGCGAACTCCACTGCGGCCGCGACGTGTTCATCGACATCAACTGCCTGTTCGAGGGCCGCGTCGAACTGGGCGACGGCGTGGTCATCGGAGCCAACTGCGTCATCCGGGACTGCAGCATCGCGGCGGGCAGCCGCATCCATGCCTACTCCCATCTCGACGCGGCGAGCGTCGGCCAGAACTGCAGCGTCGGACCCTATGCGCGGCTGCGGCCGGGCACGGTGCTGGAGCGCGAGGTGCATATCGGCAACTTCGTCGAGGTCAAGAACAGCCACATCGCCGACTACTCGAAGGCCAATCATCTCTCCTACGTCGGCGACTCCGAGGTGGGACGCCGGGTCAATATCGGCGCCGGCACCATCACCTGCAATTACGACGGCGTGAACAAGCATCGCACGGTGATCGAGGACGACGCCTTCATCGGCTCCGACACGCAACTGGTGGCGCCGGTCACGGTCGGCCGGGGCGCGACCCTGGGGGCGGGCACCACCCTGACCGGCAACGCGCCGCCGGAGGCGCTCACCGTCTCGCGGACGAAGCAGGTGACCATCCCCGGCTGGAAGCGGCCGGTGAAGAAGGGGGCTTAGCCATGTGCGGCATCGTCGCGGCGGTCGCTGACCGCAACATCGTCCCGGTCCTGATCGAGGGTCTGAGGAAGCTCGAATACCGCGGCTACGATTCGGCCGGCCTGGCGCTGCTCAATCCCGGACTCACCCGCCTGAGGAGTCAGGGCCGCGTCGCCGACCTGGCGACCCTGGCCTCCGGTCTCTCTGCCGGGGCCGGCGTCGCCCACACGCGCTGGGCCACCCACGGCGCGCCTTCGGAAAAGAACGCCCATCCGCACGTCTCGGGCGCGCTGGCGGTGGTTCATAACGGCATCATCGAGAACTATGCCGAGCTGCGCAGGATGCTCGCCGGCCACGGCTACGCCTTCGTCACCGATACCGACACCGAGACCATCGCCCACCTGATCGCGCATGTCCTGAAGACGACGCCCGATCTGCTCGAGGCGGTGCGGCAGGCCACCGGGCAACTGGTCGGCGCCTACGCCATCGCCGTGCTCCGCGAGGGCGAAGACCGGGTGGTCGTGGCCAGGAACGGCGCGCCGCTGCTCCTGGGCGTCGCCGCCGACGGCTGCTACGCCGCCTCGGACGCCTCGGCCCTGCTGCAGGTGACCCGGACCATGATCTATCTGGAGGACGGCGACGTCGCCGAGATCACCCGCAGCGCTCGCCGCATCTTGCGCCCCGACGGCAGCCCGGTCGACCGGCCCTGCCACGAGAGCGCGCTGTCGGCCGATGCGGTGGAGCTGGGTCCTTACAACCACTACATGCAGAAGGAAATCTTCGAGCAGCCGCAGGCGCTGGCCAATACCCTGGAGCTGATCGGCGGCGCCCGCTCGGTTTCGCCCAACCTGTTCGGCGCCGCCGCGCCCGAGCTGCTCGCCGGCGTCAGGAGCGTGCTGATCCTGGCCTGCGGCACCAGCCATCACGCCGGTCTGGTGGCGCGCTACTGGATCGAGCAGCTGGCCGGCATTCCCTGCAGCACCGAGATCGCCAGCGAGTATCGCTACCGGCACTCGGTCCCCGATCCGGCGCAACTGGTGATCGCCATCTCGCAGTCGGGGGAGACCGCCGACACGCTCGCCGCCCTGAAGCACGCCCGGGGCCTGGGCATGAAGCGGACGCTGGCGCTGTGCAACGTCGCGGAAGCGGCGATCGTGCGCGAGTGCGCGCTCAAGTTTCTGACCCGCGCCGGGCCGGAGATCGGCGTGGCCTCGACCAAGGCCTTCACCACCCAGCTCGCGGCGCTGTTCCTGCTGGCGGTGACGCTGGCCAAGCTGCACGGCCGCCTGAGCCCCGAGGGCGAGCTCAAGCACCTGACCGACCTGCGCCATCTGCCGCGGGCGGTGCAGCAGGCGCTCGCGCTCGAAGCCGAGATCGAGGCCTGGGCGGCCACCTTCGCCGACAAGCGCCACGCGCTGTTCCTCGGCCGCGGCCATCACTACCCGATCGCGCTCGAAGGCGCGCTGAAGTTGAAGGAGATCTCCTACATCCATGCCGAGGGCTATCCCGCCGGCGAGCTCAAGCACGGACCGCTGGCGCTGGTCGACCGCGACATGCCGGTGATCGCCGTGGCGCCCAACGACGCGCTGCTGGAGAAACTCAAGTCGAATCTGCAGGAGGTGCGGGCGCGCGGCGGCGAACTCTACGTCTTCGCCGACGCCGACAGCGCGGTGGCGGCGAGCGAAGGCGTGCACATCCTGCGCCTGCCCACCCACTACGGCCTGCTCTCGCCGGTGCTGCACGTCGTGGCGCTGCAACTGCTCGCCTATCACGTCGCGCTGGTGAAGGGCACCGACGTCGATAAGCCGCGCAATCTGGCCAAGTCGGTGACCGTCGAATGAGCTCCGGCTAGGGCCAGAATTCTG
>JAJZPJ010000224.1 GCA_021811225.1 Pseudomonadota bacterium | reverse complement strand
CTGCGGCGAGAGCGCCAGATCGCCCTCGTCCAACGCAGCGAGCGACGCTCCCGTGCCCTCGATCAGACTCGCCGCGTGGGACAGCCGGCGGTGCTCCTGGTTGAGCGCCTGCCATTCCTCGGCCCAGCCGGTAGGCGGCAGCGCCAGCGCGCGCAGCGCCTCGACCTGCCAGGCCAGGGTTTCGCGTTCGCGCGCGCCAGCCTCGGCATCGCGCTCGGCGTGGGCGCGAGCCTCGCACAGTCTGTGCCAGACGCGATAGCGCTCCGCCACCTCGCGCGCCAGGGGTACCAAGCCGGCGTGTTCGTCGAGCAAGGCGCGTTGCGCCTCGGCGCGCAGCAGCGAATGGTGGACGTGCTGACCGTGGATGTCGGCCAGAAAATCCGCCGCCTCGCGCAACTGCGAGAGCGTCGTCGGCGCGCCGTTCAGGTAGGCGCGCGAACGCCCGCCGGCATCGACGATGCGACGCAGCAGCAGGATATCGCCATCGGCCTCGAAATCGTTGGCGGAGAGCCATTCGTTGATCTTCGAATCGGGCGAGAGCTCGAACTCGGCGGACACCTCGGCGCGTTCGCAGCCGGTCCGCACCACCCCGGCGTCGCCGCGCTCGCCCAGCGCCAGGGACAGGGCGTCGATCAGAATCGACTTGCCCGCGCCGGTCTCGCCGGTCAGCGTGCCGAAGCCGGCTGCGAACTCCAGCTCCAGGCGCTCGACGATGACGAAATCGCGGATGAACAGGCGGCGCAGCATGGTGGGGATTTTCCGGCTCAATGGCTTGCCCTTCGGGTGCTCAGCCACGCGGACTCGAACTCCAGTGCAGCTTCTCGCGCAGCATTGCCAGATAGCTGTAGCCGGGCGGATGCAGCAGGGTGATCGCGTGATGGGAGCGCATCACGCGGACGCAGTCGCCGGCGCGGGCGTCGAAACGCATCTGGCCGTCGAAGTGGATGCGCGCGTCGTGCGGCGGCATCAGGGTGATCTCGATCTGGCTCTGGTCGCACAGGGTGATCGGCCGGTTGGAGAGCGCGTGCGGGCACAGCGGCACCAGGGCGATGCCGGGCACCGCCGGGTGCAGGATGGGCCCGTTGGCGGAGAGCGCGTAGGCGGTCGAGCCGGTCGGCGTCGCGACGATGATGCCGTCGGCGCGCAGCACGTAGATGAACTCGCCATCGACCTTGACCTCCAGTTCGATCATCCGGCCGATGTCGCCCTTGTTCACCACCACGTCGTTCAGCGCCAGGGTATGCAGGACGCGGCGGCTGCCGCGCAGCACCTCGATGTCGAGCAGGAAGCGCTGCTCGCTGGAGAACTCGCCGTCCAGCAGCGCGGTGATGCCCGCGATCATGTCCTCGCGGGCGATGTCGGTCATGAAGCCCAGCCGGCCCTGATTCACCCCGACCAGCGGCACGCGGTATTCCGCCAGGCGGCGCGCGGCGTTCAGCATGGTGCCGTCGCCGCCCAGGACGATCGCCAGGTCGGCGCGGGTGCCGATGGTCTCGTAGGAGGCCGGCTTGCCGTCGGCGCCGAGCGAGAGCGCCGTACCCTCCTCGATCAGGACCGTTATGCCGCGGCGCTCGAGAAAGTCTGCCAGGGCCAGGAGCGGACCGGAGATGTCGGGGCTTTGATACTTGCCGATCAGCGCCACCGTGCGGAATTGCTTGTCCATGCGGCAAATTAAACCACAAACAACCCGGCCCTTGTCCGGCAGGCGTTATAAAATGGCGGCATGTTGGATAAGCGCGCCCAGACCCTGCTCAAGACCCTGATCGAACGCTACATCGCGGAAGGTCAGCCGGTGGGCTCGCGCACCCTGTCCCGGCATTCCGGCCTGGAGCTGTCGCCGGCGACGATCCGCAACGTCATGTCCGACCTGGAGGAGCTGGGCTTCATCAGCAGCCCGCACACCTCGGCCGGGCGCGTGCCGACCCCGCGCGGCTACCGCCTGTTCGTCGACTCGCTGCTCACCGTGCGACCGCTGGCCGAGGCCGAGCTCTCGGAGATCGAGGGGGCGATCCAGCCCGACCAGCCGCAGCGCCTGATCAGCCAGGCCTCCCAGTTGATCTCCCAGTTGAGCCATTTCGCCGGCGTGGTCATCTCGCCGCGCCGCCAGCAGCCGCGCATCCGCCAGATCGAATTCCTGAACCTGTCCGAAAAGCGCATCCTCCTGATCATCGTCACCGAGAACGGCGACGTGCAAAACCGCATCCTCTTTCCCCAGCGCGCCTACAGCCCGTCTGAGCTGACCGAGGCCGCCAACTATCTCAACCAGAACTGCACCGGCCTCGACTTCGCCCAGGTGAGAAGCCGCATCCACGACGAGCTGCATCAATTGCGCGCGAGCATGACCGAGCTGATGACCGCCGCGCTCGACGCCAGCGGCCAGGCGATTTCGGACACCTCGACCCACTACGTGATCTCGGGCGAACGCAATCTGCTCGAAGTGGAGGACCTGTCCTCGAACATGAACCGGCTGCGCGAGCTGTTCGCCCTGTTCGAACAGAAGACCACTCTGGTGCAACTGCTCGACGTCGGCACCCGCGCCGACGGCGTGCAGATCTTCATCGGCGGCGAGTCGGGCATCGCCCAGCTGGACGAATGCAGCGTGGTCGCGGCATCCTACGAAGTCGACGGCCAGGTGGTCGGCTCGGTCGGGGTCATCGGACCGACGCGGATGGCCTACGAGCGCATGATCCCGATCGTGGACATCACCGCCAAGCTGCTCTCCAGCGCGCTCTCCACGCAATGATCCGCTGATGGCGCGCTACCGACCCGAGCCCGCGCACCGCCACGGCGGCGCCGCCAAGACCGCGGTGCTGCTGGCCAACCTCGGTACGCCGCAGGCGCCGACCAAGACGGCGCTGCGCCGCTACCTCGGGCAGTTTCTCTGGGACCCTCGCCTGGTCGAGATTCCGCGCCCGCTCTGGTGGCTGATCCTGCACGGCATCATCCTCAGGCTGAGGCCGGGCCGCTCGGCCGGGAAATACGCGCTGATCTGGACCGCCGAGGGCTCGCCGCTGAAGCTGCACACCGAACGCCAGGCCAAGCTGCTCGCCGGCGCGCTGGGCGAGATGGGCCACCGGGACATCGAGGTTGCCTGGGCGATGCGTTACGGCGAACCGGGAATCGGGGCCGTTCTGGACCGGCTGAAGGCCGAAGGCGCAGCGCGCATCCTGATCCTGCCGCTCTATCCGCAATACGCCGCGAGCGCGAGCGCCAGCGTCTTCGACGAGGTCGCAGACTGGTTGAAGCGCACCAGGAACATCCCCGAACTGCGCTTCGTTCGGAGCTTCCACGACGACCCCGGCTACATCGCCGCGCTGGCCGCCAGCGTCGAGGAATACTGGAGCAAGCACGGCCGGCCCGACAAGCTGGTGATGAGCTTCCACGGCCTGCCCCGCTATACGCTCGACCGCGGCGACCCCTATCACTGCGAATGCCAGAAGACCGCCAGACTGCTGGCCGAGAAACTGGGTCTCGCCGAAGACCGGTGGCAGCTCGCCTTCCAGTCGCGCTTCGGCCGCACCGAGTGGCTCAAGCCCTACACCCAGCCGACGCTGGAGGCGCTGGGCCGCTCCGGCACCGGACGGGTGGACGTGATCTGTCCGGGCTTCGTCGGCGACTGCCTGGAGACGCTCGAGGAGATCGCCATCGAAGTCCGCGCCGCATTTCTCCAGGCCGGCGGCCGCGAGTTCCACTTCATTCCCTGCATGAACGAGCGCGACGACTGGATCGCCGCCCTGGCCGGGCTCGCCCGAGCGCATCTGGGCAACTGGCTGGCGCTGCCGGCCGCCGAAGACCCGGGAGCCGCGGCGCGCGCCAGGGCGCTGGGCGCGGAACGGTAGGTCGGGCTTTAGCCCGGCCCACTTGAAAACGCCGGTAACGCGCCCATCTCCGGCGCATCCCCTAAACGGAGCGCGTCATGTCGGATTCCCTGATCGTCGTCTGTCCCCATTGCGCCGGCGCCAACCGCGTGCCGGCCGCGCGCCTGGGCGAGGGCGGCAGCTGCGGCAAGTGCAAGCGGCCCCTGTTCGAAGGCCACCCGATCGAACTGAACGGCGGCAACTTCGACGCCCATGTCGGCCGCTCCGATCTGCCGCTGGTGGTGGACTTCTGGGC
>JAJZPJ010000016.1 GCA_021811225.1 Pseudomonadota bacterium | reverse complement strand
ATCGCACCAGATCGTGGTTGTAATCGGTGGTCCCCAGGCCGCGGGTCTTGTCGTCCAGCCGTTCCAGCACCGCGTTGGTCAACGTGGTGAGGATCTGCATGGCGCCTTCGTAGCCCAGCGTGGTCTGGCGGTGCAGGTGATGGCGGTCGAAGATCGGAAAGCCCAGGCGGATCAGCGGCACCTCGAACGCTTCGCCCAAGTGCAGGGTGTCGCGCTGGATGTACTTGCCGTAGCTGTTGCCGATCAGGAAATCGGGCTTGTCGGTGAAGCACAGGCTGCGCAGGTGCCACAGGTCGGCGCCCGGATAGAGCTTGGCGCCGGCGCCGTAGGGCGACTCGGCGAGCAGCGCTTCCATGGCCTTCTTCCAGCGCTTGGCTCCGTTGTTGCAGACGATGTGGGTCGGCTCGATGCCGAATTCGAGCAACACCTTGGTCAGGCCCATGACGAAGTCCGGATCGCCGTAGAGCGCCATCTTCTTGCCGTGCAGCCAGGCGTGCGAGTCGGTCATCATGTCCAGCAGGCGCCCGCGCTCACGGGTGAGCGAAGCGGGTATGGGCTTGCCGGTGACCTCACTCACCTTCATCAGCCAGGCATCGGTCCACTCCACGCCCATCGGGATGTCGAGCTTGGGCACCTCGTGGTTCCAGGTGCCCTCGACGAACTTCTTGGTCTTGTCGAGTTGCAGGGGCTGCAGCAGGAAGGTGGTGTGGGCGTTGGGCGCGTCCTTGACCTCGTCCTGGGTGGTGCCGCCGGCGTACATGGTGAAGCTGCCGTCGGCGGGCGTGTCGAGCACCTCCTCGGGGTCCGAGAGCATGGTGTAATCGACGTCCATCTCCTGCAACATGCGCTTGATCACGCGGAAGTTGCCCAGATAGGTCTCGAAGCCCGGCACGATGTTGATCTTGCCGTTCTTGCCCGGCAGCTTGTCTTCCATGTGGTTGAGGGTGAAGTAGCGCAGGATGCCCTCTTCCATGTTGTCCCAGCCGGTGACGTGCGAGCCGACGAAGGACGGCGTATGCGCGAAGGGGATGGGGAAATCTTCGGGCACGTGGCCCTCCTTGCGGGCGTTGCCGATGAATGCGTTCAGGTCGTCGCCGATCACCTCGGCGATGCAGGTGGTGGACATCACGATCATCTCGGCATCGTAGAGTTTGGCGGCGTTGGCCAGACCTTCATGGACGTTCTTCTGGCCGCCGAACACCGCCGCATCCTCGGTCATCGAGTCGGCGATGATCGCGACCGGCTCCTTGAAATGGCGGTTGAAGTAGGTGCGGAAGTAGGCGATGCAACCCTGCGAGCCGTGCACATAGACCAGCGCCTTGTGGTAACCCAGGCCGCACAGCGAGGAGCCGAGCGGCTGGCAGGCCTTGGCCGGATTGATGGTCAGGGCTTCGCGCTTGAAGTTGAGCTCCTGGTACTCCTGACTGGTGGTCCACAGGAAGGTCTCCTCGACCTTGTCCTTGCCGTGGCCTTCCTCGAAGGAAGCGCGCTTGTTGCCTATCGTCTGCCGATATTCGTCGTTGCGAAACAGCGGGAAGCACGGCTTGATGTCTTCTACGTTTTGCATCTCGATCTCCTTTGCCCCGCCACTCATCCGTGGACGCGGGCTTAAGCTTGAGGGGGTGATTCTGTCGCTTGTTCTGCCCTCAGGCGGCAACCTTCAGCAGGGAGCCCGCGGCCTTCGGCTGCCAGGGGGCCTGCATCATGTTCCAGCAGGGATTGTTGATGGTCATGTCCATGTCCCGGGCGAACACCGCGAAACCGTCGCAGCCGTGGTAGGGGCCCGAATAGTCCCAGGAGTGGAGCTGACGGAAGGGCACGCCCATCTTGTGGAATACGTACTTTTCCTTGATCCCGGAGCCGATCAGGTCGGGCTTCATGGCTTTCACGAATTCCTCGAACTCGTAGCCGGTGACGTCGTCGTAGATCAGGGTGGCGTCGCCCATTTCCTTGATGGTGCGGTCGTAGTCGTCGTTGTGGGCGAACTCGTAGCCGGCACCGACCACCTCCATGCCGAGATCTTCGTAGGCGCCGACCACGTGGCGCGGCCGCAGGCCGCCGACGTAGAGCATGACCTTCTTGCCCTGCAGGCGCGGCTTGAACTTAGCGATCACGGCGTCCATCTGCGGCGTGTACTTCTCGATCACCCGCTCGGCGCCCTCCTTGATGCTGCCGTCGAAGAAGCCGGCGATCTTGCGCAGCGACTCCTTGATCTTGGTCGGGCCGAAGAAATTGTATTCGAGCCAGGGAATGCCGTATTTCTCTTCCATGTGCCGGCTGATGTAGTTCATCGAGCGGTAGCAGTGCAGCAGGTTCAGCTTGACGTTGGGCGTATTCTCCATCTCGGCCAGGGTGCCGTCGCCGGACCACTGGGCGACCACGCGCAGCCCCATCTCTTCGAGCAGGATGCGCGAGGCCCAGGCGTCGCCGCCGACGTTGTAGTCGCCGAGGATGGCGACATCGTAGGGAGTCTTCTCGAAGGCCCGGCCGTCGCGGTTGGAAATGATCCAGTCGCGTACCGAGTCGTTGGCGATGTGGTGGCCGAGCGACTGCGAGACGCCGCGGAAGCCTTCGCAGCGCACCGGTACCACCGGCTTGTCGAGTTCCTTGGCGGCCTTCTTGGCCACCGCCTCGATGTCGTCGCCGATCAGGCCGACCGGGCACTCTGATTGGACCGAGATGCCCTTGTTGAGCGGGAACAGCGTCTCGATTTCGTTGATCAGCTTGGCCAGCTTCTTGTCGCCGCCGAAGACGATGTCCTTCTCCTGAAAGTCGGAGCTGAAGTTCATCTCGCAGAACGAGTCGATGCCGCTGGTGCCCGAATAGTAGTTGCGGCGACCGGCGCGCGAATACTGGCCGCAACCGATGGGACCGTGCGAGATCGAGATGACGTCCTTGATCGGCCCCCAGACCACGCCCTTGGAGCCGGCGTAGGCGCAGCCGCGCATGGTCATCACGCCGGGCAGCGACTTGCGGTTGGAGCTGATGCACTTCTTCGACGACTCGAGTTCCTTGTCGTTGATCATCAGGTGTTTGGCGCGGTCCTTCTTGGCCTTTTCCGGATACACCTCCAGCACTTCCTGGATCAGCGCCTCGGTTTCTTCGCGGGTCAATGCAGACATTTCGATTCTCCTGGTCAGGCGGCAATCGCATCGGCGGCCAGTTCGGCCGCGGTCTTGCCGATGATGGCGGTGTTCTCGACTTCCATGATGCCGAACTCCATCAACAGGGCCTCGAGTTCGTCCATGGTGATCGGCGTCGGAATCACGAATTTCTTGTTGTCCACGATCTTGTTCGCCAGCGCCCGGTACTCGTCGGCCTGCTTGTGCGTCGGATCGAACTCGATCACGGTCATGCGCCGGATCTCGGCGTGCTGCACCGCGTTGTCGCGGGGAATGAAGTGGATCATCTGCGAGCCTAGCTTCTCCGCCAGAGCCATGATCAGCTCATCCTCGCGGTCGGTATTGCGGCTGTTGCAGATCAATCCGGCCAGACGCACGCTGCCGGAGTTGGCGTACTTGACGATGCCCTTGGCGATGTTGTTGGCGGCGTACATCGCCATCATTTCGCCGGAGCAGACGATGTAGATTTCCTGCGCCTTGTTCTCGCGGATGGGCATGGCGAAGCCGCCGCAGACCACGTCGCCCAACACGTCGTAGAAGACGAAGTCGAGGTCGTCGCTGTAGGCGCCCTCCTCTTCGAGGAAATTGATGGCGGTGATGACGCCGCGGCCGGCGCAGCCGACCCCGGGTTCCGGGCCGCCGGACTCGACGCACTTGATGCCGCCGTAGCCGACCGAGAGCACGTCCTCGAGTTCCAGATCCTCGACGCTGCCCGCTTCCGCCGCCAGTTCCATGACCGAGTTCTGCGCCTTGGCGTGCAGGATCAGACGGGTCGAGTCGGCCTTCGGGTCGCAGCCGACGATCATCACCTTCTTGCCGGCCTCGGCCAATGCCGCCACAAGGTTTTGCGTGGTGGTAGACTTCCCGATACCGCCCTTGCCGTAAATGGCGGCCTGACGAAGTTTTGCCATGATGCGATCTCCTAGTTGAAATCCTGCGGTGAAATCTTTCGAATCCGGGGAATCCCCGCGCCTGGCAGGACTTGTGCACGGAACGTGCCAGGGCTGCCGATCGGTCGTGAAACCCTGACGTGACAAGCCGCTGCGCGCAATCCGGGCATCCCGCCGGCCCTCCCGTTTGCGACATCGACACGGCTATTTGTCGTGCCCGCGACAACGCCGCCGAGCCGTCCCTGCCCCGCCACGCCCGGCTGCCGATCAACCGCTGCAATCTGCCGGCGGCGATCCTGGGCAGCCTGACTTTCCAGCGCGCACCGACCGCGCTCGCCATCGACGGCGTCGCCTCCCTGCACCGCCCGCTGTTCGATCTGTTGGACGACATCGACGCGGCGCCGGAGCGCGCGCAGCGTTTCGGCGGCTACATGGCGGCCCACTTTCGCCTGGACAATCCCGAGGAAGCGGGACTCACCGGTGGCCAGGGACAATCACGGGCCAAGGCCAGCTACCTGCGCGTGCTGCGCGGCTGGGCCTTCGATGCGGACGGGCGCGAAGCGGCGGTGCTCAAGGGCTGGGTGGAGTCGCGCTTCGGCCTGATGCCGCGCCATCACGGCGACTCGCTGCGCGAACCGGGCAGCGCCGCCTGGCAGCGCTATGTGGCGATGCGCGCGCAGGGACTGTACGGCACCAACGCGCTGGAAGCGCAGATCGACCTGCTCTACGCCTACGGCCAGTACGAGCTCGCCCGCCGCTTCCCGCGACGCAGCCATCTGCGGCTGTATCGCGGCGTCAATCGACTGAGCGACCACGAGATCGTCGCCGAGGACGATGCCGACAGCAAGGTGGTATTGCTCAACAACGTCAGTTCGTTTTCCCGTTCGCGCGAGCGGGCCGGCGAGTTCGGCGACAGCATCCTCAGCGTCGATGTGCCCCTGGCCAAACTCGCCTTCTTCAGCCAGTTGCTGCCCGGCATGCTGAAGGGCGAGGACGAGCACGTGGTGATCGGCGGACTGTACCGGGTGCGTCTGGCGACGCTGTAGTCGGCCCCCTGTCGCAAAGCCGACAACCGCGCGAAGACGGCCACCGCCGCCCCGGGGCGGCACCCGCTCAGGTGCCGTTCTGGGCGCCCTCCAGGTGCCCACCTCGATTGCCGGACCTCGGGCGTGCTTCTTGCACGCAGAGGGGCATCTCATCCGGAACCCGACATCATGATCCCTCCCGCGCTCCTCTCCCAATGGCGGATCGGCCTCGCCGACGCGAGCATCGTTCCCTATCTCGGCCCCGGCGCGCTCGCCGACGTCCGCTCGCAGATCGACGGCCGCGCCATGCCCGCCACCAGCGAACAGTTGATCCTGGCCATGAATGGCGGCCGACCGATGGCGCCCAAGCTGATGGTCGAGTTTCCGCGCGCGGCGATGAATGTAGAACTGAAGCACGGGCGCAGCGCCGTCACCCGCTTTCTCGACACCACCTACGGGACCCGCCACTGGAGCCGGGCCGCGCTGCACCAATGGCTGGCCGCCATCGCCCCGCCCTACGTGATCGACATCAATCGCGACACGCAATTGCTGGAGGGCTACGCCGGCAAGCCGCACCTGTTGATCCTCGGCTGTGCGCGCATCGGCGGAACCGATTACCGCTTCACGCTCTACGCCCACGACGGCGAGAGCTACTCCAAAATCGATCCGGCGCAATCCGATCCGGGCTGGCCCATCCTGTTCAAGCCGATGGGCGCGCCCGCGCCCCGGTCGAGCTATATCGCCTCGGACGCCGATTATGTCGATTACATCACCGAACTGATGGGCGGTTTCGCGGTGCCGTATTTCGTCAAGACGCGACGGCGCGGCAAGCGCTATCTGCTGCTGGGCATGCACCTCGATCGCGACTCGGAACGCATGGTGCTCTCCGACCTGATCTACGATGCCGCCAACGAACCGGCCGGCTGGGCGCTGTTGCTGCAGCCCAGCGACAAGGAGCGCCGCTGTTGCCAGCGCCTGGGCATCGAGATCATCGAGGCCACGGTGGACGAACTGCTGCACGCCTGGCCCGTTGCCGAGACGGCCGCGGTCACGGCGTAGCTCTCGCCACGACTACGCCAGTTGTGGTGCCAGCAAGGCCCGCGCCTGCACCCGGCAGGCGCGGCGCACCGCAGGATCGAGCGCCTTGAGCCAGGCGGGCGGCAGCGCCGGCATGCCGTACAGCGCACCCGCGAGCATGCCGGCGATGGCGCCGGTGGTATCGGCATCGCCGCCGCGATTGACCACATCGACCAGACAGTTCTCGAAGCCGCCGACATCGACCACCGCCTGCAGCACCGCCTGCAGCGTCTCGACCACCCAGCCGCTGGGGAACTCGCGGCGCGGCCGGTGGCGGAAGGCGAAGGCCGGGTTTTCCTTCACCAGGGGGGAAATGCGCAGGCGGAACACCTCCCGCAGGGAGTCGCCGCGCAAAAAATCCTGCACCGCCAGCGCCAGGAATTCGCAAGCCGCGTCCGACATCGCGTTATGGTGCGTGACGTGCGCCTGGGCGCGCACGCAGGCGCGCACGCAGGCTTCCGACCGACCGAAGCTGGCCAGCGCCACCGGCAGCACGCGCATCGCGGCGCCGTTGCCGGCGTCGGCCTCGGACGGCGGCGCAACGGCGAGCCCGCTGCCGCGGAAGGCCAGCAGATTGCGGCGCACGGTGTTGCCGATATCGACCGGCTTGGCGCGCATCCAGGCATCGAAGGCGCGGGCGCAGGAGAGCGGCCTGACCTCGCCCTGGTCGGCGAGTATCGCCTCGCCCAGGGCGAGGCTCATGGTGGTGTCGTCGGTCACCTGGCCGGGCTTGAGGTGCAGCCAACCGCCGCCGACGATCTGCCGATGGACGCCGTATTGGCGGGCGATTTCGCGCGGCGTCATGAACTCGACCGTGGCGCCGAGCGCGTCGCCCAATGCCAGACCGAGGTAGGCGGCCTCGGCCCGCGCCAGCACCTCGGCGGCCGCGACTCCGCTCATCGTCCGTCGCTCAAGCCGGCTTGACGACGAGGCTGCCGCCGAGGATCTGCGCCTGGCAGGCGAGCCGATGATGGCGCGGCGCCAGATTGTCCTTCAACACCTGGGCTTCCAGCACGGAAGGCGCGGCCAGATGTTCATGGCCGGAAACGATTCGGGTGAGGCAGGTGCAGCACTCGCCCTCGCGACAGCCGTAGGTGATGCCGGCACCGATCTTTTCCGATACTTCGATGAGGCGCGTACCGGCCGGCACCGTGACGGTGACGCCGATGTCCTGGAAGGTGACGCTGGCTTTGGGCACGAGCGGGCTCCTTCAACGCGCCGCGATCGCGGCCTGTGCCGCCGCCCAGCGCTCGGGGGGAATGCCGGTCAAAGAACCGGGGGGATTGAGCGCCTCGCCCAGTTCGTCGAGGATGGCGCCTTCGATCGGGCAGATGGCGGCGCACTGGGCGTCGCGGAAATCGCCCAGGCACTCGGTGCATTTGTCGCCGTCGATCAGGAGATGCGGCTGCGCCTCGTAGATGGCCCGATTCGGGCACAGCGGCAGGCAGGCCCGGCAATTGACGCAGCGCTCGATGATTTCCAGGGCCATGATCTTTATCCTTCGCTCGATTTCATTCACCGGAGACCATGCTCGCTCACGCGCGCTTGGCCGCCGCCGGACCGGCGGCCAGCTTCCCGGCGGCCAGCATCTCGTGCCAAACCGCCATCACGGCTTGTTCGATCGGCTCCATGGCGTGTTCGCCGTTGGGCGAGATGCCGGCGGCGGCCAATCGGCCCCAGGGTTCGTAGCCGATCCGGGAACAGAGCACCACCTCGCAGCCCGCGAGTGCCGCCAGGGTTCTGTCCAGCAGCGCAGCGTCATCGTCGCAGTTCTCGGCGCCCGAGCAGTAGGCATCGGCCCGGCGCTGGCCGACCAGGCTGGCACCGGCGGAGCTGGCCTGGTAGACCAGGAATTCCTTGGCGTGCCCGAAGTGGCTGGCGACCCGACCGTCCTTTGCCGCCACCGCCATCAGCACCGGGCGGCCGACGGCTTCGGCAGCCGGGCGGGAGGCTGGCGGCTGGAAGCGAATGAGCTGAGCCGGCTGAGAGGAAACAGCAGCGCGTTTGGCTTCCAGTTCGGCCAGGATTTTCGCGCGCCATTCGAGCCTTGCCGCCAGCGCGGCGTCATGGTCGATGTCCATGGCCGCGATCTTGTCCAGGCTGAATTCGGCGCCGCGATCCTCGCCGAGCAGACCCACGGCATCGGCCCTGCACTGGCGGCAGTGACGCATCATGTTCATGGCGCCGGCGCACTCGTCCTGCAGCGCCTTGAGCTCGACCGGCGTCGGCGTCCGCTGCCCCATCACGCCGTAAAAGCTGCCGTGCGCGGCCTCGGCGATCAGCGGCATGACGTTGTGCAGGAAGGCCCCCTTGGCCTTGACGAGCGCCGAGACTTCCTTGAGGTGCCGGTCATTTACGCCGGGAATCAGCACCGAATTGACCTTGACCAGGATGCCGCGCGCCACCAGCATCTCCAGGCCTCTCTGTTGCCGTTCGATCAGGATGGCGGCGGCGGCGCGTCCGTGAATGCGCCGGTTCTGCCAGAAAATCCAGGGGTAGATCTGTTCCCCGATCTCGGGGTCGACGCAGTTGATGGTGACGGTGACGTGATCGATGTTGTGCCGCGCCAGCTCATCGACGTGATCAGGCAGCGCGAGGCCGTTGGTGGATACGCAAAGCTTGATGTCCGGCGCCTTCAGGGCGAGCCCGCGGAAGGTCGCGAAGGTCCGCTCGGGATTGGCCAGCGGGTCGCCCGGCCCGGCGATGCCGAGCACGCTCATTTGCGGAATCGCCGCCGCCACGGCCAAGGCCTTGCGCACCGCCTGCTCGGGGTTCAGCAGCTCGGAGACGACGCCGGGGCGCGACTCGTTGGCGCAATCGTACTTGCGGTTGCAATAGTGGCACTGGATATTGCAGGCCGGCGCCACCGCGACGTGCATGCGCGCGAAGTGGTGGTGCGCCTCCTCCGAGTAGCAGGGATGATCCTGCACCCGCGCGCGAAGCGCATCCGGCAGCCCGGCCCCGGCCATCCGGCCGTTGTCGGCGCCGCAACCGCCGGCCTGGCAGGCACCTGACGGGCTGGGCTTCGATTCGATGACGGGCAGATCCATGGCGAGGGTCCGGTTCGTTGGCTGTTGTCCTCATTTCAGCAACCCTCGTGCCATGCCGCGACCGGATGCTAAGCCGCTGAAACAAAGCGGCAATGAAAGTCTGGCTGGCTGTCGCAAACGCGACATTGCGGCTTAGACGACAGGTTCGCGACAGCCGCCCTCGCGCGTCAGAGCTGCTTGACCTCGATGTTGAGGGTCTGGATGCGATAGGCGATCTGGCGCGGCGTCATGCCGAGCAGGCGCGCCGCGCGCGCCTGCACCCAGCCGGCCCGCTCCAGCGCGGCGATGACGCGCTGGCGCTCGCTCTGCTCGCTGCCCGGGTCGAGCGCGGCCACGGATTCATCGCCGCCGGGTCCGGTCCCGGCAGGCGCTTCTTCGCGGCGCTCCGACGCCTCGCCGAGGATGGATTCCCTGGCGGGGGGTGCGCTGCGGCCGACGCCGGATCGGTCGATGCGGATCAGGTCGGCATCGATTTCGCCGTCCGCCGACATCACCGCGGCGCGCTCCAGACAGTTCTCCAGCTCGCGCACGTTGCCCGGCCAGTGGTGCTGGGCCAGGCGCCGCTGCGCCGCCGCCGTCAGGGTCAGCGGCCGGCCCTGGACGACGACCAGCCGGTCGAGCAGATGGCGGGCGATCTCCGCCAGATCCTCCATGCGCTCCCGCAGCGGCGGCGGCAGAATGGGCATGACGTTGAGGCGATAGTAGAGATCCTCGCGGAAGTCGCCGCTCTCGACCGCCAACTCGAGGTTGCGATGGGTCGCCGCGATCAGCCGCACATCCACCTTCAGGGTGCGGCCGCCGCCGACGCGCTCCAGTTCGCCTTCCTGCAGCACGCGCAGCAGCTTGGCCTGAAAGGCCGGCGAGATTTCGCCGATTTCATCGAGAAACAGGGTGCCGCCGTCGGCCATTTCGAAGCGGCCCTTGCGCAAATTCACGGCGCCGGTAAAGGCGCCCTTCTCGTGACCGAACAGCTCGGACTCGAGCAGGTTCTCCGGCAGCGAGGCGCAGTTCAAGCGCACGTAGGGCCCGCGCGCGCGCGGCGAGTTGTAGTGGATGGCATTGGCGATCAGCTCCTTGCCGGTGCCGGTCTCGCCGCGGATCAGCACCGTGGTCGGCCATTTCGAGACCATGCGGATCTGCTCGAAGATGCGGCGCATCGCCGCCGAACGTCCGACCAGATTGTCGAAGCCGTGACGCTGGCGCACGGTGCGCCGCAGCGTGTCGCGCTCCTCGGCCAGCGACTTGCATTCCAGCGCGACATCGAGCGACAGGCGCACGCTCTGGCCGATCAGGTTGGCCACCATCTCGACGAAGCGTAGCCGCTCCGGCAGCAGGGCGTCGTCCGCTTCGTCGGGCTGCACCGCGAGCACGCCTTGCAGCGTCCCGCCCACGTGGATCGGCACGGCGATGAAGGGCAGATCCTGTTCGTACAGTCCGAGTCGATTGAGAAAACGCGGCTCGTCGGCGAGCCGGGCGATGGCGATGGTGCGCCCGCCCGCTAGGATCTCGCCGATCAGGCCTTCGCCCGCCTGGTAGCGCACCGGCTGATAGCGTTCGCTGTCGAGGCCATGGACGGCGTGTACGCAGAGGTCGCCGGCGTCGGGATCGAGCACGCTGACCATGCCGCGATTCAAGCGGCCGCTCATCTCCAGCGTGCGCAGAACCTCGCGCAGCGTCTGATGAAAATCCAGCGAGCGCGACAAGATCTGCGAGACGCGGAACAGGGTCTCGTAGTGGATGCGCAGCAGTTCGGACGACCGGGGATCGCTCATGAGCGGCGCTTCACCGGCAACACCACCCGCAACCGGCAGCCCGCGGCCTTGGCGGGGTCTATCTCGATCGTGCCGCCATGATCCGCCGCGACCTGCTGCGCCGCCGCGAGACCGGTGCCCAGATGGCGGCGCTTGGTGCTGAAGAAAGGCTCGAACACCTTGAGCTGCAGCGCGGAGGGAATGCCCGGACCGCTGTCTTCGATCACGACTTCGATGCTGCCCAGCCGCGCCCGGGTGATCACCGACAGTTCCCGCTCGCGCCAGCCGCGCCCGCTCATGGCTTCGATGGCATTGTCGACCAGCACCTTGAACAGGGAGCGCAACTTGTTCGGCTGGCCGTGCAGCGCCGGCAACATCGCCTGCGGCTTCCAGGTGACCCGGACGCCCGCGGCCAACAGACGGCCGGTGGCGAGGTCGAGCGCATCGCGCAGCAGTTCGTTGACGTTGGCCGAGCCGGCCGGCTCGCGCGTTTCCGCGGGAATCATGGCGCGCAATTCGGCGAGCGCCTGCTGGCCGACGCCGATGGCATCGGAGAGCGCCAGCACCATCGGATCGGTTTCGCCGCTGCGCCGGGCCAGCATGCCGACCACCGAGGCCATCATGTTGACCGGCCCTTCGAGCCGGAAGGTCGCCGCCGACAGGCTTTCGCGCAGGGCCGAGGCGCGATCTTCCTCGGCCATCGCCGCCTGCAGATCGGCGAAGCGCACCCGTTCCTGCTGCGTCCGCAGGCGGGTGATCTCCATCGCCACCAGCAGCAGGTAATCGCGGCCGCCGCCGGCGAAAAAGGCATCCGCCTCGCCGTCGTCCTCGCGCACCCGGCTGCCGGAGCAGGAGAACCAGCGCGGCGGCTTGCCGCCGGGTGGATCGATGCGCACTTCGCGATCGATAAATTCGTAGCCGGAACTGCGCCGCCCTGCCACCGCCTCGACCTCCAGATCGGCGCGAATTGCGCTCATCAGCATCGGCGCCGGCTCGGCCATGCCCAGATCGGCTTGCAGCTTCTTGTATTCGTGGTTGTCGAGCACGACGCGGTCATCGACGTCGAGCAGTGCGATCACCACCGGCGCCGCATCGATCACCGATTCGAGCAGCGTCTTCTGGTTCTTCACCTGGCACTCGAGACGATGCATCGCGGTGACGTCGCGATGCATGCCGAGATAGTTGTGCACTTCGCCGGCGGCATTCACCACCGGCGAGATGTTCACTTCCGCCAGGTATTGGCTGCCGTCGCGGCGGCGGTTGATCAGGCGCCCGCTCCAGGACTCGCCGCGGGTGATCGTCTGCCACAGAGACTGGTAGAGCGCGGGCGGCGTGATCTTGTCGGAGAGCATGGATTCGTTCCGGCCGATCGCCTCTTCGGCGCCGTAGCCGGTGACGCGGGTGAAGGCGGGATTGACGTAAAGGATGTCGCCTTGCGTGTCGGTGATCGAAATCGCGATATCGGCCTGATTCACGGTGTGCCGGAACAGCACCGCAGGGATGCCGGCCGCAGCTCGGTCGGTAGCGTCCGCAACCATCGCCCTGCCCTCTTTCTCGTTCATAACCCGGCATCCCAGAATCGCGCATTTGTCGGGATTCCAGCAGGTTCCGTGCCGGGCTTGAGGTCACCGCGACGCAGCTCGGCAATCCGGTCGGTGCAACTGCCGCGGCCTGCGACCGCGCAGTGACAGAAGCGCGGCGAGCCGGGATCGCATCGCCTGTGCCCGCAACGACGACCGCCCCATCGAGGGGAAGTCGCAGTGGGACGGGCCATTGCGTCGTTTGTCGGTTTTGTCGGACTTGCGACAGCCGCGGGACTCGCGACGACGATCGCGCTGCACGGGACGACACCCATGCTGGTGCGGGATTGCGGCGGCCCGCCCCACTTTGGGGAAGCGCTTGGGGCTTTGGCACAGAATCTGCTGAGACCATGGCAAACGAACCCGCCGCCACGCCATGAACTCCGCCCCTCCTCCTCTGCCGGTCGCACCGAAGCCGCGAACGCTGCTGCACGGAGTGATACTCGGCGGCTTCTGCTTGGGCTTCGGCAGCCTCCTCGCCGTCACCGCCCGGGTCACGAAGCAGGACATCGCGCTGCGGGCCATGGAAGACAGGCAGGCGTCGTTGAGCCAGGTGATTCCCGATGGCATCCACGACAACAATCTGCTCCGGGATACCGTGACGATCAAGGATGCCCACGACCGGGCGGTCACCGTCTATCTCGCCCGCATGAAGGGCAGGCTGGCCGCGCTGGCCTACCCGATCTCCGGCACCGGCTACGGCGGCAAAATCAAGCTGATGCTGGGGGTCGATACCGGCGGCCGCATCCTCGGCGTGCGCGTGCTTTCCCACCACGAAACGCCGGGAATGGGCGACAAGATCGAGGTCGGCAAAAGCAACTGGATTCTGCGCTTCACCGGCCTGTCCATCGGCAATCCGCCGCTGCATCTGTGGAAGGTGAAGAAGGACGGCGGCCAGTTCGACGATTTCGCCGGCGCCACGATCACGCCCCGCGCCGTGGTCCTCGCCATCCGCAACGGTCTGGAATTCTTCGCCGCGAACAAGGCCCGACTGACCGGGGGAAAACCATGACCAGCGACTACAAGACCATCGTCAGGGACGGGCTCTGGGACAACAACGGCGTGCTCAGCATGCTGCTGGGGATGTGTCCGACGATGGCGATGACCACCAGCGCCACCAACGGCTTGGGCATGGGGCTGGCCACCGCCGCGGTGATGGCGGCGTCGAGCTTTCTGGTCGCGCTGTTTCGCCGCCTCATCTCCCAGGAAGTGCGCATCCCCGTCTTCGTGCTCATCGTCGCCTCGATGGTGACGCTGGTCGATTTGGCCATGAATGCCTGGATGCACGCGTTGTATAAGGTGCTGGGCCTGTTCATTCCCTTGATCGTTTCCAACTGCCTGCCCTTGGCCAGGCTCGAAGCCTTCGCCGCCAAGTCGAAGGCGCTGCCCGCCCTGGTGGACGGCCTGTTCATGGGCCTGGGCTTCACCCTCGCCCTGACGCTGATCGGCGCGGTGCGCGAGATCCTCGGTTCGGGCACCCTGTTCGCGAATGCCTCCCTGCTGCTCGGTCCTCCGTTCAAGGCGATGGAACTGCGCATCCTGCCGGCGAACATGGGCGTGCTGATGATGATCCTGCCCCCCGGCGGGTTTCTGGTGACCGGTCTGCTGGTGGTGGTCAAGCGCCTGTTCGATCTGCGCGCGGGCAAGGAAATCCGGATGAGCGGCGCCCATTGCGCCGCCTGAGTGCCGTCTGAAGGGATGATGAGGACGATGACCGTGACCGCCGACGACTTTCCTGCACCCGCCCACACGATCGAGGGCTACGCCCGCGTGGTCGGGATCGAAGGTGCCGTGGCCTGGCTCGAACCGGAGCAGACCGCCAGTTGCGGCGGCTGCGCCGCCGCCGCGAGCTGCGGCTCGCCGGGGCTGGGCAGCCTCGCCGGACGGATTAAGGCGCGGCGCTTTCCGCTCGACAACCGCGACGCGCTGATCGTCGGCGAGCGGGTGGTGGTCGGGGTCACCGAGCGCGCGCTGCTCAAGGCGGCGCTGACGGCCTTCGCCTTGCCGATGCTGGCGGCATTCACGGCCGGCGGCCTCGCCCAGTGGGCCGATGGCAGCAACCCGGTCACCATGGGCGCCATGATCGCAGGCCTCTTCGCCGGCTTTCTCGCCTCGCGTCGAATGGCGCATCGCCTCGCCGCCCGGGGTGAACTGGCGCCGCGCTTCCTGCGCCGGGCGCAGCAAGACGAAACCTGTCGCTGAAGGCCGAGTCATGAAAGAGACGGTGATGATGATGATCGGCGCGGCCCTGGTGAACAACGTGATCCTGGCGCGCTTTCTGGGCCTGTGTTCGTTCATGGGCGTCACCACTCGCATCGATACGGCGGCCGGCATGGGACTGGCGACGACCTTCGTGATCACCGTCTCGTCGATGGCCGACTGGGCCGTACAGCGCTATCTGCTCGAAGCCTACGGGCTCGGCTTCCTGCGCACGGTCACCTTCATCCTGGTCATCGCCAGCGCGGTTCAGTTCACCGAAATGGTCATCCGCAAAGTCTCGCCGAGCCTGTTCCAGATGCTCGGCATCTACCTGCCCCTGATCACCACCAATTGCGCCGTGCTCGGCGTGGCCTTGCTGCTGGCCGAGAACCACATGAGCTTCATCGCCGCCACGCTGTTCGCCTTCGCCTCCGCGGCGGGCTACAGCCTGGTGATGGTGATCTTCGCCGGGCTGCGCGAACGCCTGGCGCTGGCCAGCGTGCCGCGCCTGTTCGCCGGTCCGCCGATCGCCTTCATCGTCGCCGGCCTGCTGGCGATGGCGTTCATGGGCTTTTCGGGCATCAGTACGGTTTGAGGAAAGGGGCATCGTCATGTTGATCGCCATCGCCAGTCTCGCAACCCTGGGTCTCGCCCTGGGCGGACTGCTGGGTACCGCGGCCTACTATCTGCCGGTCGAGGAGGATCCCGTCGAGGCCGGCCTGCTCGCCCTGCTGCCCGGCTCCCAGTGCGGCCAGTGCGGCTTCGTCGGCTGCGCCCAGGCGGCAGCGGCGCTGGCCCACGGCGAGGCGCAGCCGACCCTGTGCCCGCCCGGCGGCAGGGCGGTCGCCGCAGCCATCGCCGCCAGGTTGGGCATCCAGGTGGATCTGTCAGCGGTGACCGACGACAGATCGAGGCTGGCCCGGGTGGCCGAAGAAATCTGCACCGGCTGCTGTCGCTGCAGCAAGGCGTGCTCGACCGACGCGATCATCGGCGCCGCCAAACAGATCCACAACGTCATTCGCGAAGCCTGCACCGGCTGCGGCGCCTGCGTCGATCGCTGCCCCACCGAGGCCATGACCCTGGTGCCGGTTCCGGTCAGTCTGCAGCACTGGATCTGGCCCAAGCCCGCCCCCGCCTGAGGAGTTCGCCATGGGACTGTTCGAACGGATATTCAAGGAGCCGCGCTGGGGCGTGCACCCCGACGATCGCAAGCGTCCGGCCGCCGATGTCCCCCTGCGCCGGCTGCCGCCGCCTGAGCGCATCTACATGCCGCTGCACCAGCACGTCGGCGCTGCGCCCCGGCCGGTGGTGCAAGTCGGCCAGAAGGTGCGGAAGGGACAACTGCTGGCCGAGGCCCAGGGCAACATTTCGGCACCGATCCACTCGCCGGTGTCGGGCACCGTGGCGGGCATCGGCGAAATCACGGCGCCCCACGCCTCGGGTCTGGGCTTCGCCGCCATCAGCGTCGATTCGGATTTCCAGGATCGCTGGATCGACACCGATCCGCTCGCCGATCCCTTCCTGCTGTCGCCCGAGGAAATCACCAAACGCACCGCCGCGGCCGGCGTCGTCGGCTTAGGCGGCGCCACCTTTCCCTCGGCGGTCAAGTTTTCCTTGGGCCGACGCCTGGCGGTCGGCACGCTGATCGTCAACGGCGGCGAATGCGAACCCTATCTGTCGTCGGACGACCGGATCATGCGCGATTACGCCGAGCAGGTGGTCGATGGCGCGCGCATCGTCATGCACGCGATCGGCGCCCGCGAGGCCCTGGTCGGCATCGAGGACAACAAGCCCGAGGCCATCGCGGCGATGAAAATAGCCGCCATGGCTCATCCGGAGGTGAAGATCAGGCCGGTGCCGGCACGCTATCCGATGGGCTCGGACAAGCAGTTGATCCAGGCCCTGACCGGCAAGGAGGTGCCCGCCGATGCCCGGGCGGCCGAGGTCGGCGTGCTGGTGCACAACGTGTCCACCTGCGCGGCGGTGCACAAGGCGATCCGCCTCGGCCAGCCGCTGGTGGAACGCATCGTCACCATCAACGGCGGCGCCGTGGCCAGGCCCGGCAACGTCTTCGCGCCGCTGGGCACCCTGGTCGACGAACTGCTGGCCTTCTGCGGTCTCAAGGTGACGCCGTCGCGCCTGATCCTCGGCGGCCCGATGATGGGTACGCCGCTGGTCCACGGGCGGGTTCCTCTGGTCAAGGGTGCGAGCGGCATCCTGGCCTTCGACGCCCGGGAAGCCGCCGTGCCCAAGACCGGTCCGTGCATCCGCTGCGGCGCTTGCGCCAGCGCTTGTCCGATGGGCCTCTTGCCTCTGGAGATGGCCTCCCGCGTCCGGGCAGGCGATCTCGACGGTGCCGTCGATTTCGACCTGAGCGACTGCATCGCCTGCGGCTGCTGCGCCTACGTCTGCCCCGCGCACCTGCCGCTGGTCCAGTACTTCAGCCACGCCAAGGGGGAACTCGCGGCCCGCGAACGGAGCCGGCTGCGCACCGAGTCGGCCAAGCGGCTGGCCCAAGCGCGGCTGGTCCGGTTAGAGCGCGAGGCTAAGGAAAAGGCCGAAGCCGCAGCGCGCCGCAAAGCCGAACGCAACGCCGCCAAGGCCCGGGCGGCGGCCGAACAGGGAGAACCGGCATGAACCCGACCAGCGCGATGCCGGTCGCCGCGCCGCACACCGCCACGGCGAACAGCGCCGGCCGGATCATGGCGACGGTGATGGCGGCCCTGGCGCCGGCCACGCTGTTCGCTTTCTGGCTGTTCGGCTGGCCGGCCATCTATCTCTGGATCGTCACCATCGCCGCCGCCCTGCTCGGGGAAACCCTGTGCCTGCGCCTCGCCGGACGCGAGGTGGCGCCGGCATTGCTCGACGGCTCGGCGGTCCTGACCGGCTGGCTGCTGGCGCTGTCCCTGCCGCCGTGGGCGCCGTGGTGGATCGGTGCGTTCGGCGGGCTGTTTGCCACGATCATCGGCAAACAGGTGTTCGGCGGCCTCGGCCAAAACCTGTTCAACCCGGCCATGGTGGCCCGGGTCGCGCTGCTGATCTCCTTCCCGGTGCAGATGACCGCCTGGGTCGCGCCGCTGCCGATCAGCGCCGCGGCCGCACCCGGCTTGCTCGCAGGTCTGCACATCACCCTGGGCGGCCTGCCGCCGGCGTTCGACGACATCGCCAGTGCCACGCTGCTCGGCCACGTCAAGACCGAGATGTCGCGCGGCCTCGGTCTGCTTCATATCCTCTCGGCCAGCCGCGTGCCGAGCGCTAGCCTGCTCGGCGCGCGTGCCGGCAGCCTGGGCGAAACCGCGACCTGGCTGATCGCCGCCGGCGGCGCAGCGCTGATGTTCCTGCGCATCATCGGCTGGCAAATCCCCGCGGCGATGCTCGCGGGCATCGCCGTTCCGGCGGCGCTGTTCCATGCCATCGATCCGGACCGCTACCTGAATGCCGGCACCCACCTGCTCTCCGGCGGCGCCATGCTCGGAGCCTTCTTCATCGCCACCGACTATGTCACCTCGCCCAGCACGCCGCGGGGGAGACTGGTCTACGGTACCGGCTGCGGCGTGCTGACCTATGTGATCCGAACCTGGAGCGGCTATCCGGAGGGCGTCGCCTTCGCCGTGCTGCTGATGAATTCGCTGACGCCGATCATCGACAGCACTATCAAACCGCGGGTCTATGGTCGCGACCGCACGGGCGCCGCACTCGAGCCCGGGAAGTAGTCGGCCCACTGGTCAATTGCCTGGAGACGACAGATGCAGATCGGCGTCGCTTATTCGGAATCCGCCAACCAGGTTTGGTTGAGTATCGAAGTGCCCGACGACACCACGGTCCTGACCGCGATAGAGCGCTCCGGCGTGCTGCGGATGTTTCCGGGCATCGATCTGACGACGCAGAAGGTGGGCATCTTCGGTCGTCTGGTCAGGCTGGACGCCGTCCTGAGAGCGGGCGACCGGGTGGAAATCTATCGGCCCATCACCTGCGATCCGCAAACCGTGCCGCGCCGCGAAGGTGCGGGCGGCGAGGAAGACGAGTGATGCGGGATCAGCGCAAGGATACGTCGGGCTTCAGCCCGACACGCCGCTCACTCGGGCCAGGACCTGACGGGGCAAGGCCTTGATCCACGACTTCTGGCAGGCGCTGCGGCGCTCCCGTTCGAGCAGCGCGCGTATCGACGCTTCGGCTTCGCAAAACCGCAGTTGCCGTTCGGGTTCGATGGCATCGCAGAGGATCAGATGGAAGCCCAGTTCGGATTCGACCACTGCGGACAATTCGGTCTCGGCCAGGGCAAAGGCGGCCGCCTCGAGTTCCGGGTAGAGCCGGCCGCGCCGCACGCTGCCGAGCAGGCCGCCGTTCATCGCCGTGGGGCATTCCGAATGCCGGGCCGCCTGTTCCGCGAAGCCGTGGGGCTCCGCGAGCAGACGGGCGCGGACGGCATCGATCCTGGTGCGCGCGAAACGACGTTCATTGCCCGGCAGGCACTCGTTGATGGTGACGAGGATATGGCGCAGCACACGCGTCTCGGGGCGACGGAAACGCTCCCGGTGCATGAGCCAGAAAATCTCGGCCTCGGTCTCGCTGACCGGCGCACAGCGCGCCGCCACCTGTTCCAGCACCGCCTCGACCACCAGCTCATGCATGACGGCCTGCCGCAGCGCTGCCGGATCGAGGCCGGCGCGCTGCAGCTCGACGCGATACGCCGCGTCGCTGTCGTAGCGGCCGCGAATCTCCGCGAGGCCGGCGTCGATCGAGGCTTCCGGTAGCGTCACCCCGACCGCCTCCGGCGTCGCCAGAATCAGGGTCTCGATCTCGCGCTGCCTGGCCGCGACGCTCTCCACCCGCTTCAATTCATCGGCTGCCAAGGCTTCGAGCGGCCGTCCATAGAGCTGCGCCGCGAGATTGAGCGCGAGATAGGCCGGCTCGCTCATGAACGCTTGTCCGTCCATTCGCTCAGGGCCGCCTCGGGAACCGATAGCGGAATACCGGGCAAGCAGTCGAAGTGGCAGTGGTAGACGACGCCATCGGTCTGCGCGCGTTCGAGATTCAGGATCTCGCCGGGACTGCCGAGCGGCACCCGGATTTCGCCGCGGACCGCCAACGCGCGCGCGGCGCATATCTTCTGGCGCACCTCGAAGCGGCTGTCGATCCAGGCTTCTTCTGCGCCGATCAATTCTTCTTCGCGGCAGCCGATCAGGCGCTCCTCCTCGAGGAAATGCACGGAATAGATGATCTGGTCCTGCAGGAAGCTGCCGATGTTGCGCACATGCCCGATGCGGCCGCGCCGCACCAGCAGCTCGCCGATGTCCGCCCCGGGAAAGGTGCCGTCGTTGCGCAGGTTGCGCGTCACGCGCACGGCGTCGCCGTAATCCCAGCGCGGCAACATGATCTCAACCGGTCAGCGCCGACAGCGGCACGAAGCTAACACCGTCGGCCTTGCGAAAGACCGCGAAGACCTTCTCCTGCTGGGCGCTGGAGCCGACGAAATCATCGTAGGCGCGCGCCAGCCAGGCCCGATAGGCGGCATACTCCGGCGTCCTGCCGGCCTCCTGCCGCGCCAGATAATCGTGGAAGCGCTGCAGGATGTGCAATCGGCAGACTTGCACCACTCCGACATCGAAGGGGATGCCGAAATAGTCGAGGAAATCCTCGGCCGAACTCAAGTCGGCGAGCTCGTCTTCGAAGCGGTCGCATGCCATGGTGTGTTCTCCCGATTCAATCGATCGCTGGCACGGATGCGTCGAGCAGGGCGAGCAGATCGGCATTCGAGGGCGATTGCTTTCTGGCCGCCACGAAAATCCGGACCTGGCGCAATAGTCTGTGCGCGGCGATATCCGACAAGGGATGGTCCAGCTCGGCCATCACCCGCTGCACCGTCTTGGCGCCCGAATGCTTGCCGAGCACGACCTTGTGCTCGCGTCCCACCAGGCCAGGGTCGAAGCCCTGGTAGTTGGCGGGATCCTTCAGCAGTCCATCGACGTGGATGCCGGCCTCGTGCGTGAATGCGCCTTCGCCGACGATGCTCTTCTGCCAGGGAAGGGGACGCCCAGAGGCAAGGGCGACACACTGCGACAGCGCCGGGAAACCCTTCGGATCGATCCCGGTATCGATACCGTGACAAAGGTGCAGCGCAGACACCACCTCCTCCAGCGGCGCGTTGCCGGAGCGCTCGCCCAGCCCATTGACGGTGGTATTCAAGTGCGTGGCGCCGGCCTTGGCAGCCGCCAGCGTATTGGCGGTGGCCATGCCCAGATCGTCGTGAGCGTGCATCTCGATTTCGAGATCGCAGCGTGCGCGCAAGGATGCGATGCGCTCATAGGTCGCAAAGGGGTCGAGCACGCCCAGCGTGTCGGCAAAACGAATCCGGCGCGCCCCGGCCGCCTGGGCTGCATCGGCGATTGCGGCGAGCAAGTCCGGCGCGCCGCGCGACGCATCCTCGGCTCCGATGCTGACTGCCAAACCCAGATCGCGCGCCAGCCGGACGTGGTCTCCGAGCTCGTGCAACAGCCAGCGACGATCCTGCCGCAGCTTGAAGCGCAGGTGCTGATCCGAGGCAGGCACCGAGATGTCGATCAGGTGCGCGCCGAGATCCGCCGCCAGGGCGATGTCAGCGCGGTTCATCCGGCTCCAGACCATCAAGCGCGCCTCCAGTCCCAGCGACGCGACGGCCGCTATCCCGTCGCGCTCGGCTGCGCCCATCGCCGGTATCCCGATCTCCAACTCCGGCACGCCGAGGCTATCGAGTCGGCGCGCGATGTCCAGTTTCTCCGCCAGGCTGAAGGCGACGCCCGCCGACTGCTCGCCATCGCGCAGGGTGGTGTCGTTGATGACGATGTGGGTTATCGGTTGATCGTTCATGGCGCTCAAGCCATGAACAGCAAATTCGGTGCCAGCATAAATAGCCACGTCAAATCAACGCGAAATTTTCATGCGCGGCGACATTGTCGGAATTGCGACGTGCTGTAGGACGACACTACTGACACTACTCAGTGGCCCGGCACTCACGGCCGGGAAGAATATTATCCAGCACAGGGAGCGTTGGCCGAAATGGCTGAGTGCGATATCCTTCTTCGTGACTGACTACTGAGGCACCCTATGAAAGAGTTTTCCAGCGATGCCGGCGAGCGGTTCCGCAAACGACTGATCGCAACCGCGAAGGGGCGCCATGGCGCCAAGGACATGGGCAGGGAAGAGGCCAAGGAAGCCTTGGAGTTTCTGTTCTCCGCCGAAGCCCACGGGGCACAGGTCGGTGCCTTCCTGACCGCGATGCGCTTCAAGTCCGCGAAGGTCGAGGAACTGATGGGCTTTCTCGACGCCATGGAAGGGGCAGCGACCCTGATCGCGCCGAAGGTCGAGGGCTTGCTCAACTGCAACGGTCCCTACGACGGACGGAAGAAGGCGCTCAATCTGAGCGTGGCAGCGGCGATCGTGACGGCGGCGGCCGGGGTTCCGGTGGTGCTGCACTCCAACACGGGATTGCCGCCCAAGAATGGCGTCACCAACGCCCAGGTACTGGAGTCGCTCGGCGTAGCTGCCGCGCGCGAGCCGAAGTTGGTGGAGTCGGATATCGAGCGCAAGGGCTTGGGACACCTGCACGCCCATCGTTATCTCCATGGCGTCGAGCGCCTCAAACCGATTCGCCAGATGCTCTTCTACCGCTCATTCCTGCATGCCTGCGAGGTGATGCTCAATCCGGCGGGCGCGAAGCGCACTTTGATCGGGGCGGCCCATGAGGGCTTCATGGAGCGCTTCGCCATGGCCGCCGGGCAGCGGGGGCAGGAACGGGTGCTAGTCGTTCAGGGCCTGGACGGCGGTGACGAACTTCCCCTGGCTCCGACGCCGGTGGCCGAGTACCGGGATGGGGAAATCAAACGCTATATCTTGGCGCCGACCGATTTCGGCTTGAGCGAAGCCAAGCATCACCGCTGCGAATCGCCGGCAGAGACGGCACGTCGCACGGAAGCGGCTTTGGCAGGGACCGACGATGCTCATCTCGATGCGATCCTGTTCAACGGTGCGGTACGCCTCCACCTGAGCGGCAGGACGCAGTCCCTCGAGGCCGGACTGGAACTGGCACGGGAGATCGTCGGCAGCGGCAGGGCGATGGCGAAGCTCCGCGAAATGCGGGGTTGAACCGTCCTGTCCCTGGGCACGTTCACCGGTCCCGATGGCGATAGGCGCCGCGCGGCCCGCGCTGGCACACATACTTGCAAAATATTTGAATCTTGAAACGAAATTTCAATAGTCGAACCGTATAGTCCTCCGGCAACGATAGCGAAGCGGGAATTTGACCCCGCTGTTAATCGATGAGAGAGAAAGCTTCATGGAAGACATACTGACTAAATTCTTATCCGATTCCAGGCAATATCTGTTGGGCGCCATCCACTGACGCGCCGGATAGCGACGGGCTCAGTACCCGCCTCGCCCCTTAGAGGCTTCCTCCGCCCATCCCCCTAGAAGTTTCCCCTTGGATGTCGCTGCGCGGTCAAAGGCCATACCTGCCGCAGCAAATCTGCCTATGGAGAAGCTGGATGCTCTGGTGGATGAAATCGCGGTGAAGGATGGAACCGCCACCTTCAAGGGCCGCGATGAAGCGCTGGCGCAGACCCTGCAGAAACTGGGCACCCCGAATAATCAAGTGCCCAGTTTCATACCAGATTGGTGCGCCCGACACGATTCGAAC
>JAJZPJ010000223.1 GCA_021811225.1 Pseudomonadota bacterium | reverse complement strand
CTTGGGTGGGCATGGGAAACCTCGGTCGTTGCAGTTGAAAACAAAAAGGCCACGGGGATGAGCCGTGGCCTGGTCGGGGAGACTGCTGTTCGAGAGATCAGCTTGTGCGGCTTGCTCTCATCGATCCCCCGCGCACGCGGCACGGCTCGCCGGACTGACGTCGGGCGTATGCAGTGCGTCGAAGGATTCGGCGGAAATTGATCATGGGTGAAGATTAAGACCCGAGGGGCGCGCCGTCAACGGCCGCGGGCGCCGCTTGCCGAGATCCTTATGCTCCAGGCTGCAACCTGCCTATCAACGATCGGTCCCGAGTCGAGCGCCCGGATGGAATTCCTTGGACAAGAACGACCGAGGCTCAAAGACCCGCGTGCGTTGCCCAGAATTTTGCGGGGTTCACGATCGGGTAACGCTCCGCCATCGCCAGCAAGTCGTTGTCCCCGGTGATGAGATAGTCGGCCTTCGATGCCTTGAGCGCCGCGAGCAGAGTGCCCAGCACCGGTTGGTCATCAACATCGCGCAGTTCGGGATCCGCGCCTGGCAGCGGCTCGATGACTTCTGCCTGGATGGAAAGCGCGTCCACCAGATCCTCGATCTCCGCCGCTGTCAAACCGTGACGCCGTGCCAACCGGGGCAGCACGCACCGCAACTCGTCCAGGATATAAGTCGACAGCAGCACATCCACCGAGCCATGTCGCCAGGCCGCCATGATCTTGCCCGGCACGCTCGCCGGATAAGCGATGCCCGAGAGCAACACGTTGGTGTCGAGGACCACCCGCAGAGTCGCCACGGCGACTCAACGCTTCCTGGCTGGCTTGCGCGCCCTCGCCCGCTCAAGCCGAACGGCCGCCTGGATCTCGGCCAGGCCCTCCGCTTCCGGCACATCGGCGAAGCCGGCCTCGATGCGCTGGCAGAGCGCATCGAAGCGGCCCTGCATACGGCGAATGCGCTCGAACAGCCGCGCATCGACCAGCGCGGCCACCGGCTTGCCGTCTTTGTTGATGACCACGCTGTCGTGGCGATACTGCACCTGATTGAGCATCTCACCCAGGTTCTGCCTGAAGCTGACCGCACTGGTTTCAGTGATCATGGCACCCTCGCTATTATGACCATATTGATCATTATGATTGATATACCGCCTCTGGTCAAGGCTTGCCGATCTCCTTCGAGCCTCACCGCTGCGGGCAAGCGCGCATCACTTCTCGCTGTCGAGGTGGGACATCTGCGCGGCATCGTAACGCGCGCCGGCCACCGCCGCCGCCGGCAGGACCGCGCGTATCGTCGCGACGGCCTGCGCTTCGTCGCTGGCGCCGCACATTCCGGACATGCCCATGCAGCCCAGGCCGATGCGCGAGACCCGGGGTCCGCTCTTGCCAAGATTGACTCGTTCCATAGAAGCTCATCGATCGTAACCCGGGGCTGCGAAGATGGCGCCGGGCGTGATACCGTCTCGGTCTGCCGGCCATCCTGGCCGCGCGCACGAGAGAGCACTGAGCATGAACAGCCCGACGCCCACCGAACATTTCACGGGCCTGCAGACGGGCAGCGCGGATTACCGGCGGGCGAATCTGGCGCTGGCCATCGGCGGCTTCACCTGCTTCGCGCTGCTCTACGGCACGCAGCCGGTGCTGCCGCAACTGGCCCGGGACTTCGCCGTCTCTCCGGGGAGCGCCAGCCTCACCGTGGCGGCGGGCACGGCGGCCATGGCCATCCTACTCATCCCCTTGAGCCTGATCGCGGACCGCTACGGCCGCGAACGCCTGATGCGGCTGGGCCTGTCCGGCGCGGCGCTGTTCTCGATCGCCTCGGCGCTGGCGCCGAATTTCTTGCTGCTGCTGCTTTGCCGGGCTTGCCTGGGCGCCGGCATCGCCGGCGTGCCGGCGGCCGCCATGGCCTACCTGGGCGAGGAGATCGTCCCCAGCGCCCGCAGCCGGGCGATGGGCATCTACATCGCCGCCAACGCGCTGGGCGGCATGTCCGGCCGCTTCCTCTCCGCCCTGGTCACCGACTGGCTGGACTGGCGCTACGGCCTGGCGGCCCTCGGAGTGCTCGGGGCGCTGGCGGCCGCCGCCTTCTGGCGCCTGCTGCCGCCGGCGCGCAACTTCGCGCCGCGCGCGCTGGAGCCGCGCCTGCTCTTCATCGACCTGCGCCGCATCGCCGCCGACCCGGGACTGCCTTGGCTGTTCGCGACGGGCTTTCTGATCATGGGTTCGTTCGTCGGCCTCTACAACTACCTGGGCTTCCGTCTCAGCGCGCCGCCCTACGGGCTGGGGCCGGCGGCCATCGGCAGCATCTTCCTGCTCTACGCGGTGGGCAGTGCCGCGTCGGCCTGGGCCGGCCACGCGGCGGGCCGTCTGGGCCAGCCGCGCATCGTGCTGTTGATGAGCGTGACGATGGCGCTGGGCATCGCCGTCACGCTGGCCGGCTCCTTGCCGCTGATCATTCTCGGCGTCGCGATATTCACCGCCGGCTATTTCGCGGTCCACGCCGTCGCCAGCGGCTGGGTCGGGCGCCGCGCCGGACAGCGCCGGGGACTGGTCTCCGCGCTCTACCTGTCCAGCTACTATCTGGGCAGCAGCGTCATCGGCAGCGCCGCGGGCTGGCCCTGGAGCCACGGCGGCTGGCCGGGGGTGGCGGCGGCGCTGCTGATCTGCATCGGCGGGGTCATCGCGATCGCCCTGCGTCTGCGCCGGCTCGCCGAAGACTGAGCCGCTCGCGGCGACGGGTCTCGAATCAGCTCGCGCCTTCCAGGTAGAAATCGACGCGTCCTTGCGGCGCCAGATACTCGATGACCTCGCGCGGCACTTCGCGCGGGGAAACGGCGGCCTCGATCCTCTCTTCGGCTTCCCGCACATCGAGCAGCAGCGCTTCGCTGCGGGGAACGCTGGCGTCGTAGAGCATCAATAGCGGATGCAGCAGGTCCTGAGAATTCGATTCGATGACCAGGCCGTAGCTGCCGTCGTTCAGGGTGACGAAGCTACCCGGGGGATAGACCCCCAGCGCCTTGACGAAGGCGGCCAGAATGCCCGGGGCGTGCGTGCCGCTCTCCTTCTTGAACATGTGCGCGACCGCCTCCGCGGGGGTCAGTGCGGCTTTCGGGTCCAGCGGATTGCACAGATTGTCGTAGCGGTTGGCGATCGCCACGATGCGCGCGAGTTTCGGAATCTTGGTTCCGCTCACGCCGTTCGGATAGCCCTTGCCGTCCCAGCTCTCGTGGTGGCAGGCGATGACGTTCTTGACGCTCACCGGCAGGCCCTTCATCGGCGCGACGACCTTGAGCCCGTAGCCGGTATGGGCGCGGTAAAAACTCTCCTCGGCGGCGGTCCGGTTCAGATTGCGATGAACGCGCGTGGGGATTTCCGACAGGCCGACGTCGTGCAGCATCGCGCCCAGGCCCAGATCCTTCATCTCTTCCTCGGTGAGCCCGATGCTCTTGCCGATCAGCAGCGACAGCACCATCACGTTCATCGCGTGGTTCGACGCCCCGGTCTCGGACTTTTTCAGATTCACCAGATGGACGGCGACGCTCTTTGCCTCGACCAGCCCGCCGACCAAGCGATCGACCAATGCCCGGCTATGAACGTGGGCATCGTTCGGACGGGGACCGAGCTCGCCCATAATCTGCCGGATCAGACCGGTCTCCTGCTCGAAGAGCCGGGCGCAGCGCGCGATGCCCTCGCGCTTCTCGCGCACCTGCTGAGCGCGGTCGCGTTTATCGTGGAGCAGGGCGTCGAGCGCGCCGGAAGTGAAGTCTTCCTCCGCCTCGACACGGGCGACGGCATCGGGCAAGGGACCGGCCGTGCTCCGCTGCGGGTCCCACTCGACGGACGTCAGCCCCATCCGGCGCAGCGCCTGGATCTGCTTCACATCGGTGATGCGGAAGCGATTGAGCAGGAACGGGTGCTCCAGCCACCCGACCGATTCGAGGGAAATGAAGATGCCGGGCTGGAGTCGATCGACTGGGATGTCGGGCATTGGCGCTTCGCTACCGATCGTTGCATTGGTAACGATTATGCTGTCCGCCGCTTGGCGGCGCAACAGAGGCGGCGACCGCCCCGGACCCGGACGGTCGCGGTCGACTACCGGATCAGAGCATGTTGAACAGGTCGCCGACCACGTTCTCCGCCACGCCCATGCCGGCGCCCAGACCGAGGCCGGTGACCAGGTTGCCCATGAAGCCGCCGCCGAATCCGCTGCCCATGCCGCTCGACCAG
>JAJZPJ010000222.1 GCA_021811225.1 Pseudomonadota bacterium | reverse complement strand
GAAGCCGGCGAATAGTGAGCTTCAAGATCGTCATACCGGCGCGTTTCGCATCGACGCGCTTGCCGGCAAAGGCGCTCGCCGACATTCATGGCAAGCCCATGATCGTGCGCGTTGCCGAAGCCGCACGACGTGTCCGTGGCGCCGCCGACCTCTGGATCGCCACCGATCACGCCGACATTGCCTCGGCGGTCCGGCGTCACGGCTTTCAGGCACTGATGACCAGGCCCGATCACGCCAGCGGTACCGACCGCATCGCCGAGGTCGTCGCGGCCTTGGGCTGGGGCGAAGACGAGATCGTGGTCAACGTTCAGGGCGACGAGCCGCTGATCGAACCGACGCTGGTCGAACGGGTGGCCGCCGCTCTGCAACAGGACGCCGCTGCGGCGATCGCGACCGCCAGTCATGCGATCGTCACCGTCGCCGATTTTTTCAATCCCAACGTGGTCAAGGTGGTGTGCACCGCCGATGGCCGTGCGCTCTATTTCTCCCGCGCCCCGATTCCCTGCAACCGGGATGGCTTCGCCCGGAGCCTGAGTGAATTGCCCTCCGACTTTCCGGCGCAGCGTCACATCGGCCTCTATGCGTATCGCGTCGCCTTCCTGCACCAATACGGCCGGCTCGCCCCCGCGCCGCTGGAGTCCTGCGAAGCGCTGGAGCAATTGCGGGCGCTGTGGCACGGCTTTGCCATCCGCGTCGTGAGCTGCGATCAGGCGCCCGCAGCCGGCGTCGATACCCACGAGGACCTCGAACGAGTGAGGCGCGAATTTGCTCGCGGCGTCATTTGAAGTCATATCCATTTTTACTATAGGGTAATAAACAAGCTCTCGGGACAGGCAAGACTTTGCAGCGTTACCATCATCGCCACTACATCCCATCGATTGGAGTCGTCATGCGTCTTATTCTTCTCGGCCCCCCCGGAGCGGGGAAAGGTACTCAAGCTGCTTTCATCTGCGAGCGCTATGCGATTCCGCAGATATCCACCGGCGATATGCTGCGGGCCGCGGTCAAGGCAGGCACCCCGATGGGCTTGGCAGCCAAGAAAATCATGGATGCCGGCGAGCTGGTGTCGGACGAAATCATCCTCGGCCTGATCAAGGAGCGGCTCGGGCAGGCGGACTGTGCCAAGGGTTTCCTGTTCGATGGCTTTCCTCGCACCATTCCGCAGGCCGAAGCCTTGCGCGATATGGGGATCTTGCTCGACTATGTGCTGGAGATCGAAGTCGCCGACGAGGAAATCGTCGGGCGCATGAGCGGTCGTCGCGTTCATCCCGCCTCCGGCCGCACATATCATGTAAAATTCAACCCGCCAAAAGTCGCGGGCAAGGACGACGTCACCGGCGAGGATCTGATCCAGCGCGACGACGATAAGGAAGAGACGGTCAAGAAACGCTTGACCGTCTATCACAGCCAGACCCGGCCGTTGGTCGATTTCTATGCCAAGTGGTCGGCGAACGATGCCGGCGCGCCCAAGTACCGCAAGGTTATGGGCGTCGGCTCGGTGGATGCGATCCAGAAGGCGCTGTTTGCAGCGCTGGCTTGAAAACGCCCGGCTGATCGGGTTGGCGGAGATAAGGTGGAGACAGTATGGCCAAAAAGAAGAATGCTTTCTATGCGCAGTCCGGCGGCGTCACCGCCGTCATCAATGCCACGGCCTGTGGGGTGATCGAGACGGCGCGCCGACACAAGGATCACATCGGCAAGGTCTATGCGGGCAGAAATGGCATCATCGGTGCCCTGACCGAAGATCTGATCGATACCAGCAAGGATAGCGCCAAGGCTATCGCCGCCCTGCGCCATACGCCCTCAGGCGCTTTCGGCTCCTGCCGGTTCAAGATGAAGAGCCTGGAGGAAAACCGGCGCCAGTACGAGCGCCTGATCGAGGTGTTCCGCGCCCACGACATCGCCTACTTTTTCTACAACGGCGGCGGCGACTCCGCCGACACCTGTCTCAAGGTGTCGCAGTTGGCGGAAAAGATGGATTACCCGATCCAGGCGATACACGTGCCCAAGACCGTCGATAACGATCTGCCGATCACCGACAATTGCCCCGGTTTCGGCTCGGTGGCCAAGTACATCGCCGTATCCACGCTGGAGGCCACCTTCGACGTGGCCTCGATGGCCGCGACCTCGACCAAGGTCTTCGTACTGGAAGTGATGGGCCGCCACGCCGGCTGGATCGCGGCCGCCGGCGCGCTGGCGTCGACCCCGGACGCCGAACAGCCGATCGTCGTCTTGTTCCCGGAAGTTCCCTTCGAACGAAAGAAATTCACGGCCAGGGTGGATCGGCTGGTGAAGCGCTTCGGCTACTGCACCGTGGTCGTGTCCGAGGGCGTGATGGACGCCGACGGCAAGTTTCTCGCCGACCAGGGCCTCAAGGATGCTTTCGGTCACGCCCAACTCGGCGGTGTCGCGCCGGTGGTGGCGAACATCGTGCGCGAGGATCTCGGCCTCAAGTACCATTGGGGCGTGGCCGATTATCTGCAGCGCGCGGCTCGGCACATCGCTTCCAAGACTGACGTGGAGCAGGCCTACGCGATGGGTCGGGCGGCGGTCGAACTGTCCCTCAAGGGCTACAATTCCGTGATGCCGACCATCGAGCGCATCCCCGGCAAGACCTACAAGTGGCGGGTCGGCATGGCGCCCCTGGCCAAGGTCGCCAATGTCGAAAAGAAAATGCCGAAGAATTTCATCACCCGGGACGGCTTCGGCATCACCGAAAAGTGTCGCGCATACCTATTGCCGCTGATCAAGGGCGAAGACTATCCCCCCTACAAGGATGGCTTGCCCGATTATGTGCGCCTCAAGAATATGGCGGTGCCGAAGAAACTGCCCACCTTCAAGATCTGACGATTGCGCTGTAGACGCGGCCTGGCTCGCGCACCGGTTGCGCAAGCGGGTATCGGTGGGTGGAGCTGTTGGGTTTGCGTGAAGGAGACGGGGGTCGCGACGATTGCGGCGATTCTGCTGGAGAATTTGGCTGGTCTTCTTGGGCCGGCTTAACTTGGGGGAGGGGAATCATGTCAGGCGGTCTTTTGTTTGCACTGGGATGTGCCGTTGCGGCACTTTTGTATGGGGCGATTTCTATCAAGTGGATTGTCGGCAAGCCGACCGGCAATGAGAGGATGCGAGAGATCGCCGCGGCGATTCAGGAAGGCGCCAATGCCTACCTGAACCGTCAATACACCACGATCGCCATCGTCGGCGTCATCCTGTTTGCGGCGATCGGATTCGGCCTGCATTCCTGGGCGACCGCGGTGGCCTTCGCCATCGGCGCGTTGCTCTCCGGTTCCACCGGCTACATCGGCATGAACGTCTCGGTCCGCGCCAACGTGCGCACCGCGGAGGCCGCCAAGGACGGGCTCAATGCGGCGCTCAACATCGCCTTCAAGGGCGGCGCGATCACCGGCATGCTGGTGGTGGGCCTGGGCCTGCTCGGCGTCGCCGGCTTCTATGCCTACCTGGTGGCGACTGCTCCCGCCGGCCTGAGCACCTCGAAAATAATCGAGCCCCTGGTCGGCCTGGCCTTCGGCGGTTCGCTGATTTCCATCTTCGCCCGTCTGGGCGGCGGCATCTTCACCAAGGGCGCCGACGTCGGCGCCGACCTGGTGGGCAAGGTCGAAGCCGGCATTCCCGAGGACGACCCGAGGAATCCCGCGGTGATCGCCGACAACGTCGGCGACAACGTCGGCGACTGCGCCGGCATGGCGGCCGACCTGTTCGAGACCTACGCCGTGACCATCGTCGCCACCATGATTCTGGGCGCGATGCTGATGGCCAACGCCGGGCAAAACGCGGTGATCTATCCGCTGGTGATGGGCGGCGCCTCGATCATCGCCTCGATCATCGGCACCTTCTTCGTCAATGCCCGCGAGGGTGGCAAGATCATGAACGCGCTCTATCGCGGCCTGATCGTGTCCGGCGTGCTGGCGGCCATCGCCTTCTATCCGATCACCAAGATGATGATGGGTGACAGCGTCATGCTGGCCGACCAGGCGGTGCCTTCGCTGAATCTGTACTTCGCCGGCCTGATCGGCCTGGCGCTGACCGCCGCGCTGGTGGTGATCACCGAATACTACACGGCGACCGAGTACGGCCCGGTCCGGCACATCGCCCAGGCCTCCACCACCGGCCACGGCACCAACGTCATCGCCGGTCTCGGGGTGTCGATGAAATCGACCGCCCTGCCGGTGCTCGCGGTCTGCGCCAGCATCGGCAGCGCCTACTCGCTGGCCGG
>JAJZPJ010000221.1 GCA_021811225.1 Pseudomonadota bacterium | reverse complement strand
GGCATCGACAAGATGCGGCCGGAGTATTACCAGGTGCGCGGCTGGGATGCCGATGGGGTGCCGAGCAAGGAGACGCTGGCCAGACTTGGCCTATGAGCCGGCCGGTGATTTCGTCATGAGGCATCTGATCATCGGCAACGGTCCGGCCGGGGTCATCGCGGCCGAGACCCTGCGTCGGCTCGATCCCCTGGCCGACATCGCGATGGTCGGCGACGAGGCGGAGCCGCCCTATTCGCGCATGGCCATCCCTTATCTGCTGGCCGGCAATATCGGCGAGCAGGGCACCCACTTGCGCAAGGAGGCCGGACACTTCGAGCGGCTGAACATCCGTCTGGTGCGAGGCCGGGCGGAAAAGCTCGATAGCAGCGCACGCACCGTGACGCTGGCCGACGGCGGGGTGCTCCCCTACGATCGCCTGCTGATCGCCAGCGGCTCTCACGCGCTGCGCCCGCCGGGTATGGACCTGCCCGGGGTGCACACCTGCTGGACGCTGAGTGATGCGCGCGCGATCATCGCGAAGGCCACGCCGGGAGCGCGGGTGCTGCAGATCGGCGCCGGCTTCATCGGCAGCATCATCCTCGAGGCGCTGGTGGCGCGCGGCGTCAAACTGACCGTGGTGGAGATGGGCGACCGCATGGTGCCGCGGATGATGACCGAGGGCGCGGGCAACATGATCCGCCGCTGGGTCGAGGGTCGCGGTGTGGCCGTGCGTGTCAATTGCCGCGTCGAGTCGCTGCGGCAGGAAGCGGGCGGCCTGGCGGCGAAGCTCGACAGCGGCGAGACGGTGCGCGCGGATCTGGTCATCTGCGCTGCCGGCGTCGCGCCCAACGTCGCCTTTCTTGCGGGCAGCGGCGTCGAGGTCGGCCGGGGAGTGCGCGTCGATGCCTCGCTGCAGACCAATATTCCCGGTATTTACGCCGCGGGCGACGTCGCCGAGGCGGCGGACTTCCACTCCGGCGAACCGGCGGTGAATGCCATCCAGCCCAATGCTGCCGACCAGGCGCGCATCGCCGCCGGCAACATGGCCGGCGAACACGCGAAAACCCAGGGCAGCCTGGCGCTCAACGTGCTCGACACCCTGGGCCTGATCTCGACTTCCTTCGGCCAATGGTGGGCGGGCGAGGGGGTCGAGCTGGTGGACGCGGAGCGCTTCCGCTACCTGAGTCTGCACTTTCAGGACGACGTGCTGATCGGCGCCACCGCCGTCGGTCTCACCGACCATATCGGCGCATTGCGCGGACTGATCCAAGGCAGGGTGAAGCTGGGCGCCTGGAGGCAGCGCCTGCGGACCGACCCGACGCAGTTCATGGCAGCCTATCTGGGCGCGTCCCGGAAGACGGTCTGAGGGCGGTGAGGGCTGCTCGGTGGCTTGCTTGAACATGGTCTGGGCGAGTCATGAGCGCGCGCCATGAAGGTCGAGCTCAAGCTGTTCGCCATGCTCTCCGATTACCTGCCGGCCGATGCGCGGCGGAGCAATCGCATCGATCTCGAACTCGACCCCGGAACGACCCCGGCACAGGTCATCGAACGCCTTTCCCTGCCGCTGAAGCAGTGCCATCTGGTGCTGATCAACGGCGTCTTCGTGCCGCCGGAGGCGCGCGCCGTGCGCGCCCTGGTCGATGGCGACGCGCTCGCCATCTGGCCGCCGATCGCGGGCGGATGAGGCGTCCGCTGTGCTTCGAAATGAGCATCACGCGGGACGATTTCCTGCGTCTGTTGCCCGCCGCCGTCAATCATGCGCCCTTCAGCGTCGAGGGCGAGCGCATCGAGCATCGCGACGCCGACCGATCCTGGCGCATCAGGCTCGCGACGCTGCCGGATCTTCGCATCGGTCTCGTCCGCCTGGAGCGGCATCAAGTCGTTCTCTCCTTAGCGGGCTATGGCGAGGAAGACGCCGACGCCTTCATGCGCCGCTTCGAACTCTACTTCCGGCGCGGCGGAGGTTAGCGCTGCGCCTGGCCATCGCGGCCGCATCGCGCCGATCAATGGCGAGCGCGCCCTGATCATCTGTTAGAATTCCTTGTGGCGGGTCTCCCCGCATTGTGGGGCGGTGAACCTGGTCAGGTCCGGAAGGAAGCAGCCACAGCCGCTTACTGCAAGTGCCGGGGTCAGGCTCGCCACACCTTTTTTTCTTTCGGGCCTTTCGCATCGTCGCCGCATGAGCTATCAAGTCCTGGCGCGCAAGTGGCGCCCCAAGTCATTCGCCACCCTGGTCGGACAGGAGCACGTGGTGCGCGCCCTGACTCACGCCCTGGATCAGCAGCGCTTGCACCACGCCTACCTGTTTACCGGCACCCGCGGCGTCGGCAAAACCACCATCGCGCGCATTCTCGCCAAGGCGCTGAACTGCGAGGCCGGCGTCAGTTCGACGCCCTGCGGCAGCTGCGCCTCCTGCGTCGAAATCGACGGCGGCCGCTTCGTGGACCTGATCGAGGTCGATGCCGCGACCAACACCAAGGTCGATGAGATGCGCCAGCTGCTGGAGAACGCCAGCTACGCGCCGACGCGCGGCCGCTACAAGGTCTATGTGATCGACGAAGTACACATGCTCTCCAATTCGGCGTTCAACGCCATGCTGAAGACGCTGGAGGAGCCGCCCGAGCACATCAAGTTCATACTGGCCACCACCGACCCGCAGAAAATCCCGGTGACGGTACTCTCCCGCTGCCTGCAGTTCAATCTGAAGCAGATGCCGGACAACCAGATCGTCTCGCATCTGACGACGATCCTCGCGGCCGAGGCGGTTCCCGTCGAGCCGGCGGCGCTGAAGCAACTGGCCCGGGCCGCCGCCGGCAGCATGCGCGATGCCCTGTCTCTCCTCGATCAGGCGATCGCCCACGGCGCCGGCCGTGTCGCTGAGGGCGAGGTGCGCGACATGCTGGGCACGGTCGGCGACGACTACCTGTTCGGCATCCTCGATGCGCTGGTCGCCGGCGACGTCGCGGCGCTGATGGCCCTGGCCGAGGTCATGGATGCCCGGAGCCTTTCCTTCGACTCGGCGCTGCAAGAACTCTCGACCCTCATCCACCGTATCGCCTTATGCCAGTTCGCGCCGCAGGCGCTGGCCGACGACGCCGAGCGGCAGCGCCTGGCGTCCTATGCCGGCGCGTTCGACGCGGAGTATCTGCAACTGGCTTACCAGATCAGCATCCACGGCCGCGACGATCTGGCGCTGGCACCCGACGAGCGCGCCGGCTTCACCATGACGCTGTTGCGGCTCTTCACCTTCCGTCCGGAGGCGCCGGTGCCGCTGTCTGGCGGCGGCGGGGGGGGCAAGCCCGCTCCTGCGACGGGCGCGGCGCCGTCGACACCGAGCGTATCCGTGCAGCCCGCCGCCAAGGCGGCCGGAATGCCGGCGGCTGCCGCTCAGGAGCGTACCCGGCTGAGCGATTGGCACGCAGTCGCGGCTAATCTGAAACTCGGCGGCATGGCGCGGCAGCTGGCCCAGCATTGCGAGTTGGCTGAACTCGGCCAGGAGAGCGCGACCCTGCGTCTGCCGCCGGCGCATCGGCACCTTCTGGGCAAGCCGCAACAGGAAAAGCTGCAAACGGCGCTGCAGGCGCATTACGGCCGCGCGCTGAGGCTCAACATCGTATTGGCCGAGGCCGAGGCCGAGACCCCCGCCGAGCGTTCGCGCACCGTGTTGCGCGAACGTCAGGAGCGCGCCATCGCCGCGATCGAGGGCGACGACTTCGTGCGCGGCGTGGTCGAACTGTTCGACGCGACGATCAACGAAGCATCCATTAAACCCATTTAGGAGCAGCAAGATGATGAAAGGCGGCATTGCGGGCTTGATGAAACAGGCCCAACAGATGCAGGAGCGCATGGCTCGCGCGCAGGAGGAACTGGCCTTGATCGAAGTCGAGGGTCAGTCGGGTGCCGGCATGGTGCGCGTGTTGATGACCTGCAAGCACGACGTGCGCCGCGTGAGCATCGACGCCTCGGTGATGGACGACAAGGAAATGCTCGAGGACCTGATCGCCGCCGCGATGAACGATGCGGTGCGCAAGGTCGAAGCCGCGACCCAGGAAAAGATGAGCGGCTTCACCGCCGGGATGCAGCTGCCGCCGGGCATGAAGCTGCCTTTCTGATGGCATCGACGGGCAGCTCTCTGGGCACGCTCGAGAAGCTGATCGAAGCGCTGCGCTGCCTGCCCGGAGTCGGACCGAAGTCCGCCCAGCGCATGGCCTACCACCTGCTCCAGCGCGAGCGGCCCGGCGCCTTGCGGCTGGCCGGTGCGCTGTCCGCCGCTCTGCAGCAGATCGTTCATTGTCAGCGCTGCAACA
>JAJZPJ010000220.1 GCA_021811225.1 Pseudomonadota bacterium | reverse complement strand
GCGGCGGGCGTGGTCCCGACGGCCGGCGCTGCGGCGAGCGGCGCCGGGCTCGGCTGAGTTGCGGGCTGGGCTTCGGCTTGGGCGGCGGCCGGCGGCGCGGGCTGGGCTGTTGGCTGGGCGGCGGCTGGGCTTGCGGTCGCGGCGGCCTCGGTCTCCAGGGTCAGCACCAGCGTGCCCGCGGACACCTTGTCGCCGAGCTTGACGCTCACTTCCCTGACCACGCCCGCGGCGGGCGAGGGCACCTCCATCGCCGCCTTGTCGGACTCGAGCATCAACAGCGGGTCTTCCGCCTTGACGACGTCGCCTGGCTTGACCATCACCTCGATCACCGGCACGTCGTGGAAATCGCCGATGTCCGGCACCTTGACTGCTATGGACTGCGACATGGACAGGCTCCTAGACCGTGACGGGGTTGGGCGTGTTCGGATCGATGCCGTACCTGGCGATCGCTTCGGACACCCGGCTGGGCTCGATCTGGCCTTCGTCGGCCAGCGCCTTCAGGGCGGCGACGGTGACGAAGTGGCGGTCTATCTCGAAGAACTGGCGCAGTCGCTCACGCGTGTCCGAGCGGCCGAAGCCGTCGGTGCCGAGCACCACGTAGCGGCGCGGCACGAAGGCGCGGATCTGTTCGGCCTGCGCGCGGACGTAGTCGGTCGAGGCGATCACCGGGCCGCGCGTGTCTTTCAGGCAGGCCTCGACGTGTGAGGTTCTCGGCGGCTCGCCCGGATGCAGCATATTCCAGCGCGCCGCCGCCTGGCCGTCGCGGCCGAGCTCGGAGAAGGACGGGCAGCCCCAGATGTCGGCATCGACCCCCCAGTCGGTTCGCAACAGCTCGGCCGCCGCGATCACCTCGCGCAGGATCGCGCCCGAGCCCAGGAGCTGCACGCGCGGGCCGTTGCTCGCCGCGCCCTTGGCGAACAGGTACATGCCCCTCAGGATGTCGCGCTCGGCGCCCTCGGGCATGGCCGGGTGCCCGTAGTTCTCGTTCAGCAGGGTCAGGTAGTAGAACACGTCCTCCTGCTCGCGGTACATCCGACGCAGGCCCTCGGCGACGATCACCGCCACCTCGTAGGCGAAGCTCGGATCGTAGGCGACGCAGTTGGGAATCAGCGCCGCCTGGACGTGGCTGTGGCCGTCCTCGTGCTGCAGCCCTTCGCCGTTCAGCGTGGTTCTGCCCGAGGTGCCGCCCAAGAGGAAGCCGCGGCAGCGCGAGTCGCCGGCCGCCCAGGCCAGGTCGCCGAAGCGCTGGAAGCCGAACATCGAGTAGTAGATGAAGAAGGGCATCATCTGCACGCCGTGCGTGCTGTAGGAGCTCGCGGCGGCCATCCAGCTGGCCATGGCGCCGGCCTCGGTGATGCCCTCCTGGAGGATCTGGCCGTCCTTCGACTCCTTGTAGAACATCAGCTGGTCGGCGTCCTGGGGCGTGTAGTTCTGGCCCACCGAGGACCAGATGCCGAGCTGGCGGAACATCCCCTCCATGCCGAAGGTGCGCGACTCGTCGGCGACTATCGGCACCACGTGTTTCCCGACCCTCTTGTCCTTGACCAGGATGTTCAGCAGGCGCACGAAGGCCATCGTGGTCGAGAACTCGCGGCCGTCGCCGGAAGCCTTGAGCAAGGCATCGAAGGCCGGCAGTCCCGGCACCTCCAGCGCCTCTGCCTTCTGTCTCCGGTTGGGCAGGAAGCCGCCCAGCGCCATGCGCCGCTCGCGCATGTAGCTGATCTCGGGCGAGTCCTCCGGCGGCAGGAGGTATTCGAGCTTCTCCACCTGTTCGTCGGACAGCGGCAGCTCGAAGCGGTTGCGGAAGGCGATCAGCGAGGTGGTGCCCATCTTCTTCTGCTGGTGGGTGATGTTCTGCGCCTCGCCCGACTCGCCCATGCCGTAGCCCTTGATGGTCTTGGCCAGGATCACCGTCGGCTGGCCCTGGTGGGCCATCGCCGCGGCGTAGGCGGCGTAGATCTTGTGCGGGTCGTGGCCGCCGCGGTTCAAGCGCCAGATGTCGTCGTCCGACCAGTTGGCGACCATCGCGCGCAGCTCCGGATACTTGCCGAAGAAGTGCTCGCGGACGTAGGCGCCGTCCTTGGACTTGAAGGTCTGGTAGTCGCCGTCTACGCATTCCTCCATGCGCTTTTGCAGGATGCCGGTCTTGTCCTGGGCGAGCAGCACGTCCCAGTAGCCGCCCCAGATCACCTTGATGACGTTCCAGCCGGCGCCGCGGAAGTCGGCCTCCAGTTCCTGGATGATCTTGCCGTTGCCGCGCACCGGACCGTCCAGGCGCTGCAGGTTGCAGTTGATCACGAAGATCAGGTTGTCGAGGCGCTCGCGCCCGGCCAGGCCGATCGCGCCCATCGACTCGGGCTCGTCCATCTCGCCGTCGCCCATGAAGGCCCAGACCTTGCGGTTGCCGGTCCTGGCGATGGCGCGGTCGTCGAGATACTTCATGAAGCGCGCCTGGTAGATCGCCTGCAGCGGGCCCAGACCCATCGACACCGTCGGGAACTGCCAGAAGTCGGGCATCAGCCAGGGATGCGGGTAGGAGGACAGGCCCTTGCCGCCGACCTCGCGGCGGAAGTTGTCCATCTGCTCGCGCGACAGGCGGCCGAGCATGAAGGCCCGGGAATAGATGCCCGGCCCGGAGTGGCCCTGGATGTAGACCAGGTCGCCGCCGTGATCGGCGGAGGGAGCGTGCCAGAAGTGGTTGAAGCCGACGTCGTAGAGCGTCGCGGCCGAGGCGAAGCTGGCGATGTGCCCGCCCAGGCCGGAGTCGCCCCGGTTGGCGCGCAGCACCATCGCCAGCGCGTTCCAGCGCACGTAGGCACGGATGGTGTTCTCCAGTTCGTGATTGCCCGGACTGGGTTCCTCCTTGCCGACGGGGATGGTGTTGAGGTAGGCGGTGGTGGCCTTGTAGGGCAGGTTGATGCCCTCGCGGCGCGCCCGTTCGACCAGCTTCTCGATCAGGAAATGGGCGCGCTCCGGGCCTTCCTGCTCGATCACGCCGGAGAGCGCTTCCAGCCATTCCTGGGTTTCCTGCGCGTCGGGGTCGTCTGCCGGCGGGCTCTGGGGTAGTGCGGACATGATCATCTCCTCTGGGACGCGCCGCCCGTTTCTCGGCGGGCGATTTTTGGACAGCTTAATACGAACCGCGTTGCCCCAGCCAAGCCCGGGCCAAATGGTTTTCCGCATTATAAAAGGCTCATCCGCATAGTGCAATATGCTCGCTCGCGGCCCGCGCCCGGCGGGACCGAATACGCCAAATTGACGCATATCAATCCCTCTGCTGGCGCTAGGCAATAATCTGTAAAATCCTCGATCCTTTGAAAGAAAGCAGACAAACATGGCAGCAAGCCAATTCGCGCCAGCGCCGTCCTATTCCCGGCAACTGCTCTCGGGCAACGAGGCGATCTCCCGCGCCGTGTGGGCGTCCGGCGTCAGGGTGGCCTCGGCCTATCCGGGCACGCCCTCGACCGAGATGTTGGAGAACCTCGCCCGCTATCCCGACATCTACGCCGAGTGGTCGGTCAACGAGAAGGTCGCGCTGGAGGTCGCCATCGGCGCCTCGATGGCCGGCTCGCGCTCCTTCTGCGCGATGAAGCACGTCGGCTTGAACGTCGCGGCCGACCCGCTGATGACCCTGACCCTGACCGGCGCCGCCGGCGGCATGGTGATCGCGGTGGCCGACGACGTCGGCCTGTCCTCTTCGCAGAACGAGCAGGATTCGCGCTTCTGGGGCCGCTTCGCCCATCTGCCGCTGCTCGAACCGGCCGACTCGCAGGAAGCTCACGACATGGTCGTCGCCGGTTACGAACTGTCGGAGCGCTTCCAGGTGCCGGTGCTGCTGCGCCTGACCACGCGCATCTGCCACGTCAAGGGCATGGTCACGGTCGGCGAACGGACGGCGTATGCCTCCGCCGGCTTCGTCAAGGATGCCCGCCGCTGGGTGATGGTGCCGGGCAACGCCAAGGCGCGCATCCCGCTGATGTACCAGCGCGAGGAGGCGCTGCGCGCCGAGGCCGAGGTCTCGTCCTTGAATTATGCGGTCAAAGGCGCAGATCGCCGAATCGGTTTCGTCGCCACCGGCCCGGCCTGGATGCACGTTCGGGAGGCCTTTCCGGATGCGCCGGCGCTGAAGCTCGGCCTCTCCTGCCCGGCGCCGTTGGAGATGGTCCGCGCCTTCGCCGCGACCGTCGAACACCTGTTGGTGATCGAGGAGACCGAGCCGCTCTTGGAGATGGAGTTCAAGGCCGCCGGCATAGCCTGCCGCGGCAAGGACCTGTTGCCCAAGATCGGCGA
>JAJZPJ010000219.1 GCA_021811225.1 Pseudomonadota bacterium | reverse complement strand
TCTGGCCGCGAAACTCGCCAGCAGGGCGGCGTGCAGGGCGATCGATAGCAGCAGCGCCCAGTTCAGACGGTTCGTCGTCATGGCGGCGTCGCCGCCGGCTTTACCTGGCCGCGGCGACGCGATCCAGCGCCTGTTCCAACTGGGCAGCCGGAACCGCGCCTGGAATGCGTTCGCCGTTGGTCAGGAAGATGGTCGGCGTGCCATGGACGCCGAGCCTGTCGGCCAAGGCCAGAACTTTGTCGATCGGCGTCGCACACTTGGCGGCGACCGGCGCTGTGCCCTCGAGCATCCAGGCGTTCCAGGCCCTGGAGCGGTCGCTGGAGCACCAGATGGCCTGCGATTTCGTCACCGAATCGGGCGAGAGGATGGGGGTCAGGAAGGTGTAGATGGTCAGGTCGGTCATGCCCTCCATGTCCTTCGCCAGCTTCTTGCAATAGACGCAATTTGGATCCTCGAAGGTGGCGAAGACGCGGCGGCCGTTGCCTCGCACCGTCTTGATCGCCAGGTTCAGCGGCAATTCGGAGAACTTGATCTGGGAGAGCTTGGTTTTGCGCACCTCGGTGAGGTTCGTCCTGGCCTTGACGTCGATGATGTCGCCCTGGATCAGATAGCGGCCCTTGGCGTCGGAATACAGCACGTCGTGGCCGATCTGCACTTCGTACAGACCCAGAGCGCCGAGTTTGCGTACCGCGTCGACCTTCAGGTCCGGGCCATAAACCGAGGCCACCGCTCGCCTGACGTCTTTTTCGTCGGCATGGGCGAGTCCGGCGACGAGGGTCAGTGCGGTCAGGAGGCAGGCGAGGATTCTGTTCAGCATGGAAACTCCGTTGAGGGTGATCGGCTCAGCCCAGCGCGTAACGCACCAATGCGTCGCGCACCACGGGCAGCTTGTTGGTCAGGTCGAGGCCGGCGTTGCGCAGCATCGCCAGCGCCGCGCTGCGGGGACGGAACAGCTTTTGCAGGCCGTCGGTCGCCAATTGTAGGGCAAGCACCTCTTCCATGCGGGTCCGCTCGTAGCGGCGCAGCAAGCGCCGATCGCCGCAGTCTCGGTATTCGGGCAGATCCCTGAGCAGCCCGGCCAGTACCCGGCTGTCGCCGAAGCCCAGGTTGATGCCGTGACCGGAGAGCGGGTGGATGGCGTGGGCGGCATCGCCGATCAGCGCCAGGCGCGGCGCGACGGTGACGGGTGCGCGCATCAGGCGCAGCGGAAAAGCCGCGGCCGGCGTCACCGGCGAGAGCTCGCCCAGGCGCTGGCCGCCAGCCGCGGCGACGCGACGGCAAAGCTCCTCCGGCGCCAGTGTCAGCAATTGCCGCGCGTGATCGTCGGGGGTGGACCAGACGATCGAGATCATGTTGCCGGGCAGAGGCAGCCAGGCGAGCACGCCATCGCCGCCGAACCACTGGAAGGCCGTGTCGCGGTGCGGCTTTTCGCAGGCGAAGTTGGCGACCACGCCCATCTCGCCGTAAGGCTTGAATTCGACCGCTATGCCGGCTGCGGTCCGCGTCCAAGAATCGGCACCGTCCGCCGCGACGACGAGGTCGGCGGCAAGCGTTCTGCCGTCGGAGAGCGTCAGTTGCGCCCGGTCCGCAGCGAAACTCAGCGCCTCCGGGCGGGCCGGGCAGAACAGCGTGACGTTGCCTTGGCGCTTGACCGTCTCCCAAAGTTCGCCCTGCATCAGCGAGGACTCGATGATCCATGCCAGCTCCGAGACGCCGCTGTCGAACGCGGAAAAGTCGAGCCGTCCGCCGGCATCGCCGTATATCTCCATGGTCCGCACCGGCGCGATCCGCGTCTGGTCGAGATGCCGCCACGCGCCGATCTCGGCGAGAAAACCTTCGTTGCCGGGACTGACGGCGTAGATGCGCGTGTCCCAACCCGCCGGCCGCGCCGGCGCCCGTCCCTCGATGACGGCCACCGACAGCGGGCTGGTGCGCAGCGCGACTGCCAGGGACAGGCCGGCGAGCCCGCCGCCGACTATGACGATATCGAATTTCATCCCGCTATTGTCGCGGAGGGTGCCCAGCTTGACAAGACTTCCCGCCCCGCCGGATAATTCCGCCCCTTGCCAAGCGGGCTTTCCGTGCGTGCGGCGAACGGTGATGTAGCTCAGCTGGTTAGAGCGACGGATTCATAATCCGTAGGTCGAGGGTTCAAGTCCCCCCATCACCACCAGTATTCATACGGCTTCCAGCGATGGAAGCCGTTTTTGTTTGTGCTCTAAATCTGCGCAAACTGGAGTTACTGTTTCTATCTCCACCTCTAAAGCGTGATCTGGTTTTGAAATCTCGCCCGGGACATACAAAGTTTTGTATAATTTCGTATGGCTATTAAACCGGTCGAGTTTCGCGGCAACGCTCTGGACGAACTGCGAAGCTTTCCAGAAGGTGCGCGGAGGGCTGCCGGGTTTCAGATTGAGATGCCGTCTATGTGCTTCACTGTTTCCAGAAGAAAACTCAGAAGACCGCCACAAGCGATATTGAACTGGCACGCAACCGTTACCGGGAATTGATGAGGTCAAAATCATGAGCAAGCAAAGATTCCAAAGCGTCTGGGACGCTATCGAAGACACCCCGCAACTGGTCGCGAGCATGCGCGCACGCTCCGAGCTTGTCATTCAACTGGCTGAGGTCATCAAGAAGCGCGGCATGACCCAAGCCGAGGCCGCAAAGCTGTTCGGCGTCACCCAGCCGCGCATCTCCGACCTCATGCGCGGCAAGATCGAACTCTTCTCCGTGGATGCGCTGATCGACATGGCAGCGGTCGCAGGGCTCTCGCCGCAAGTGAAAATCAAGAAGGCCGCATGACTTCATGATTCATCGGTCGACCATTGCCTGTCATCGTTTCGGGTATTACAATCGATATCGCCGTAATACAAAAGGAGTCATGCGATGCCGACGACACTTACCAGCAAGGGTCAGGTCACCATCCCCAAGCAGATTCGCGATGCGTTGAAGCTGGCACCCGGCTGTTCGGTAGATTTTGCGGTCAATCGCGATGGGGATGTCGTCATTCACAAGGTAGGCGCGCGGCCGAGTCGCAAGCCAGACCGCTTCGAATCTGCCCGTGGCAAAGCCGATGTCAAATGGCGGACTGACGACCTGATGGCGCTACTGCGCGGTGAGGACTGATGCTCCTCGTCGACACCAATGTGCTGGTCGACGTTCTGGAGGACGACCCGGAGTGGGCAGACTGGTCCATTGGCCAATTGCGGGCACAGTCGCAGATTCATCAGTTGGCCATCAACTCGATCATCTACTCGGAGCTCTCGCTGACTTTCTCCACCGTTGAGGCGTTGGATCGCACGGTCGACGACCTGGGTCTGAGGATGATGGAGATTCCCAAGCCCGCGCTGTTTCTGGCCGGTAAAGCTTTCGGGCGCTATCGGCGACAAGGAGGGCAGAAACAGAATGTGCTGTCCGACTTCTTTATTGGCGCACATGCGGCCGTGTCGCGCTTTCCGCTGCTGACCCGCGATACTCGCCGCTACACCACCTATTTTTCTGATGTTCAACTGGTAGCGCCAGATCGGGCATAGGGGCTGAGGCGATGGCTTACAACGAACAAGAAACCCGCTTCTTCCTCATTGATCCGGTGCTCCGCGACAAGGGTTACAACGACCATCAGTGGCCTCAAGATGGAAACGCCCGCGCCCGTTGAACCTGCCGGCCCCAAGGGCTGCCGCCGCGAAGGTGCGGGCCGCACCCGGTCCTCTCCGCACGTTACGCCAAAGATACCCAAACCGCCGCGCAAGGTCACCGAAGATGAGGTCGCGCCAGCAAGCACGTCGCAGACATCGCGGGCCAAAAAGGGAACGGTCGCTTAGGAACACATTGACCGCAGCTCCATAAATCGACCACAATAAGGCACCTATTTTGGTTTTATTACGAGGCACGCCATGGAACAGGTTCTGGCAACCCGCTCGGTGAGCATCACCGAACTTAAACGCAGCCCGAGTGCTGTATTGGCGCAGGCTGGTTCCGAAGCCGTGGCCGTGCTCAACCACAACCGGCCGGCGGCCTACCTGCTGCCAGCCCACGTCTATGAAGCGATGCTGGAACGCCTGTCCGCCGATCTGCGGCAGACGATACAGGAAGGCATCGACAGCGGCCCGGCCATCACGGCCGATCAGGTGTTCGCCGAACTGGACGCCCGCTACGCCGACCCCAAGCCCGCCATCAAGCCACGCGGTAAGCGCACGCCCTAAACCGCCAGGGGAGATCCCCCGGCTCTGCCGGGGAGGCAGTAGAAGTTTGACATTTTCGGGAGTCCATCGAGAAACTTCCAATCGTGAGCCGCCAAGCACACGAAAGGAAATTTCAGG
>JAJZPJ010000218.1 GCA_021811225.1 Pseudomonadota bacterium | reverse complement strand
ATCTGCTGCGGCCGGTGTTCATCTCCTCGCTGATGGCGCAGGACACCTTCCTGCGCGACTGGATCCTGAACGGCGAGAAGGACACCGGCCAGATCGTCCATTACCTGGAGGAGGTCAGGCAGAAGTACGGCACCATCTCCAGCTTCCTGGTCTCGGCGCGCACGCACCGGTACTACTACGGCGGCGGCGTGCTGAAGACCGTGCATCGCCATGACCCGCGCGACGCCTGGTTCTTCCGCGTCGAGGCGATGAGCAAGCCCTACGAGACCAACATCGATTTCGACATGGCCAACCGGGACAAGATGACCATCTTCATCAATTACCGGGTGATGGATTACCACGGCAAGTTCATCGGCGCCACCGGCGTCGGGCTGGCGCTCGACACCATGAGCCGCTTGATCGACAGCTATCAGCGCCGCTTCCACCGCAGCATCTATTTCGTCGATCCCGGCGGCAAGATCGTGATGGCCGGCAAGACGATGCAGCGCGCCGGCGGCTCGATCCGCGAACTGCCCGGGGTGAAGCGCGTCGCCGGCGCGATCCTGAACGGCAGCACCGTGCCGACCCATCTCGAATACGACCTGAACAATTCCAGCATCCTGGTCACCTCGCGCTTCATCCCCGAGCTGGGCTGGTACCTGGTGGTGGAGCAGGACGTGGCCGACGACGTCAGGCCGGTGCAGCGGGTGCTGATGATGAACCTGGCGATCAGCGCGCTGGTGACGCTGCTGGTGCTGGGCATCACGCTGTACGCGGTCAACCGCTATCAGCTGCGTCTGGAGCGCGCCGCCAAGACCGACGCCCTGACCGGGCTCAACAACCGGCAGGCATTCGAGATCCTGATCGAGCAGGCGGTCCTGGAGTTCGGCCGGACGCAGCAGCCGCTGTCGATGGTGCTGTTCGACATCGACCTGTTCAAAGAGATCAACGACCGCTTCGGCCATCTCGCCGGCGACCGGGTGCTGAAGGAGATCGCCGCGATTCTCAGGAGCGTCGGCCGCGAGAGCGATGCGCCCACCCGCTGGGGCGGCGAGGAATTCCTGATCCTGCTGAAGAACTGCCCGCTCGAACGGGCGGCGGCGGTGGCCGAGAAGCTGCGCCTGGCGATCGCCCGGCACCGCTTCGCGCTGGCCGAGCCCGACGTGCCGGTGACGGTCAGCCTGGGCGTCGCCCAATACCGGGGCGGCGAGACGCAGAACGACTTCTTCATGCGCGCCGACGTCGCGCTCTATCGGGCCAAGCGCGCCGGACGCAATCGCGCCGAAGTGTTCAGCGACGCGTCGCCCGCTTAGCTTCGTCTCGCCCCGCGCAGGCTGACCGCGGCGGGCGGCATCGCGAAGCTGTCGGCGCGCGAGGCCTGCCAGAACACCTTGAACACCGGCTGATCCGGCACCCCGTCGAGCAGTTCGCCCGGCCGCGCCCAGTGATGCAGCGCCGCCAGCGAGCGCACCTCGGTGGCGGAGATGCGGCGGATCACGTGCTCGGGGCCGAGTTCGCGGGGGTGGGGCAATCCGGCGGCGGCGAGCAGTTCCTTCAAGGCGAGCAGGGTGTTGCCGTGGAACTGGTGCACCCGCGCGGCCTTGTCCGGCACGTCCAGCGCGCGCATCCGCTTCGGGTCCTGGGTGGCCACCCCGGTCGGGCAGCGGCCGGTGTGGCAGGTCTGCGCCTGCAGGCAACCCAGCGCGAACATGAAGCCGCGCGCGGAATTGCACCAGTCGGCGCCCATCGCGAAGGCGCGCGCCATGTCGAAGGCGGTGATGATCTTGCCCGAGGCGCCCAGGCGGATGCGGTCGCGCAGATTCACCCCGACCAGGGTGTTGTGCACCAGCATCAGCGCCTCGCGCAGCGGCGCGCCGACGTGGTCGGTGAATTCCAGGGGCGCGGCGCCGGTGCCGCCCTCGCCGCCATCGACGACGATGAAGTCCGGCGTGACGCCGCGCGCGATCATCGCCTTGACGATGGCGAACCACTCCCAGGGATGACCCATCGCCAGCTTGATGCCGACCGGCTTGCCGCCCGAGAGCCGGCGCAGCGCGGCGACGAAGTCGATCAGCTCCAAGGGCGTCGCGAACATCGAATGCCGGGCCGGCGAGATGCAATCCACCCCGACCGGAACGCCGCGCGCCTCGGCGATCTCGGCCGTCACCTTGGCGCCGGGCAGGACGCCGCCGTGCCCGGGCTTGGCGCCCTGGGAGAGCTTGATCTCGATCATCTTCACCTGATCGAGGCCGGCGCCGGCGGCGAATTTCTCCGCGTCGAAGCGGCCTTCTGCGTCGCGGCAGCCGAAGTAGCCGCTGCCGATTTCCCAGATCAGGTCGCCGCCCGGTTCGCGGTGGTAGCGCGAGATCGAGCCCTCGCCGGTGTCGTGGCAGAAGCCGCCGCGCCGCGCCCCCTCGTTCAGCGCCAGGATGGCGTTGGCCGAGAGCGCGCCGAAGCTCATCGCGGAGATGTTGAGGACGCTGGCGGAGTAGGGCCGGCGGCAGTCCGGGCCGCCGATCTCGATGCGGAAATCGTGGCCGTCGATGGCGATCGGCGCGATCGAATGGTTGATCCATTCGTAGCGCGGCGCATAGACGTTCAACTGGGTGCCGAAGGGGCGCTTGTCGGAAGCCTGCTTCGAGCGCTGATAGACGATCGAGCGCTGGGCGCGGGAGAAGGGCAGCTCCTCGGAATCGGCCTCGAGAAAATACTGCCGGATCTCCGGCCGGATGTACTCGAAGAAGAAGCGGAAGTGCGCCAGCACCGGGTAGTTGCGCCGGATCGCGTGCTTGTCCTGGCGGTAGTCGATCAGGCCGACCGCGGCCAGCGCCGCTGCGGCCAGCGCCGGCCACAGCCAGAGATCCGACCAGGACAGGAGCAGCAGGCAGGCGGGCACGAGGAGGATGCACAGCGCCCAGGTCCAGTAGCGCTGGGCGAGGATGCGGTCGAGAACGCGCCACATGCTGGCTCCTCCGGAAAGCCGGCCTAGGTATCGCCAGGGCTCAGGGCATCAGACCCTTCAGCAGGTTGTCGACTTCCTTCTGGGACAGGCGCTGGTCTTCGGTGGGGCCGCCGACCTCGACCACGATGATGGCGCCGACCAGGGCCTTCATCGCCTTGCGCAGGGCCTGACCGGCGAGGTCCTGGAACTCCTGGGCGACGATGATGTTGGTCAGGTGGCCGTCGATGTCGTGCAATGCCGCCTCCAGATCCCTGCGGCTCCAGTCGCGGCCGAGCGTGCCCAGCGCGCCGCCGACGAGCTGCTTCGCGGACTCGGCTTCGGCGAGCGACTTGTCGGCGGCGTCGGCGGTCATGCGCTCGACGTTGCCGAGGATCACCGACACCTGTTTGGGATTGCCGGCCGAGGTCTTGCCCAGCCCCGCCGCCGCCTTGTTCAGCTCCTTGGCCAGCGACTTGAGTTCGGAGAGCACCTTGTCGGTCGATTGCGTCGGCTTCTTCGCCGCGGTTTTTTTCGTTGCCATCTTTCTCGGCGCCGGTTTCTTCGCGCCGGCCGTCTTCGCCGCCGGCTTGGCTGTGACCTTGACTGCCTTGCTCGCTGCTTTCATGCACTCCCCCCTGGTGTTGGACTCTCAAGCTGCCTGAGGGTGAACTTATCAGCAAATCGGCAATTGCGCCAATTTCGCGCCGCACTCCGGGGGCGGTCGCTGTCCTGGGATTTCGTCCGGGCGCCGCCCGCCGCCGCCTTGTGTGAAAATGGGCGAAGCTTCGCAGGGCGGGTCGGGCCTGCCCGAGACGCGACGGACGTGACCGTCGAGACCCATGCGCGATCATGGTGACCGACGCCGACGCCGATATCCTCCGCGTCAATATTCAGGGACATCACCGAGCGCATGCAGGCCGAGGCGGAGATCCGCAATCTGGCCTTCTACGACGCCCTGACCGAATTGCCCAGCCGCCGTTTGTTCCTGGACCGCTTCAGCTCCGCGCTGGCGGCAAGCTGTGCGGCGCGGTTTTTTTCCTCGATATGGACAAGTTCAAGGTGCTGAACGACACCCTCGGCCACCACGTCGGGGATCAGTTTCTGATCGAGGTGGCCGCGCGCATCAAATTCTGCGTCCGGGACGTGGATACCGTGGCGCGGATCGGCGGGGACGAATTCGTGGTGCTGGTCGGGGGACTGGGCGTGAGCATCGACGAGTCCTCGCAGAAGGCCGCGCTCGTCGCCGAGAAGCTCCGTAGCTCGCTGGCGGTGCCCTATCAGATCGGCAACCATCGATATCATAGTTCGCCGAGCGGCAAGCCGGTTCCCATCGGGGAGTTCGCGGCCTCGCTGAAGGCGCGTTAGGGCTCCGGCGGTCAGTCATGCATGCGGCATAAGTGGACGGGTTCTACGCCGCT
>JAJZPJ010000015.1 GCA_021811225.1 Pseudomonadota bacterium | reverse complement strand
TGGTCCATCCGCAGCAGCTTGCGGCGTTCCGCCGATGTTGCAGGGACAGCGGCGAGGTCCGCTTCGTCTTTATCGACCTGCTCGCCGAAGCCAGGCGAAGCGGGCTCAAGACCCTGCCTGCGGATTCGTTCAGCGAGACCTTGTTCCTGCACCTGATGATGCGCAAGCCAGCGCGAGCCCAGTTCGCCTCCGCCGCGCTGCGCCGCAACTACCGAATAGCGCGTCTCCGGCTCGCGCTCACCGGCGCTGGCGCCGCGATTCTGGCCGGCAGCGCGCTCTTCAGCGCAGCGCACATGCTCGAATACCGACGGCTGAACGAGGGGAGCGAACAGCTTCGCCGCCTGACGGCGAGCGACGGGCGGCAATATCGAACCGCCCTCCGGCGTCTGCCGCCCATGCCGGTCGGCCTGGGCAAGCTGCGTGCGGCGGTCCGTCGCTACGACCGGCTCGACCAGCAAACCGCGACGCTGGAACCGATGTACCAGCGGATCAGCCGCGCCCTGGACGCCGTACCCGGGGTCGACATCGAGCGCATCGACTGGACAGACGACGGCCCCGGCGACGGCAAGCCGAGCCGCCCCGTCGCCGAGCTGATGGCCCGGCTCCCGGTGGAGCTGGCGAGCGACCCGCGAGCGCAGCTCGATGCCATCGGCCGATTCAGCGCTGAACTGCGCCGCGATCGGTTCGTGGCGGTACAAGGACTGGCGTTGCCCTTCGAGACCGGCTCGGGTCACTCGCTCAAGGGCGGCGAAGCGGACTCGAACCCGGAGTTGCGCCACGATGCGCCGCAGTTCTCGCTGCGCATCGTGAGCCTGCGCTGATCATGCCACCGCCCCCGGGCTTTCGCGATCTGGCGCCGATCCGCGGACACCTCTTTCTGTCCCTGGCGCTGGCCATGCTCGGCCTGGGGCTGCTGCAGTCGTCATCGACGCTGGTGCGGACGGCGCGGCAAAACTATCGCCAAACAGCGCTGGCGCGCCAGGAGATGCAGCGCCAGCGGTTGGCGCTGCAAGACGAAGAGCGAATCATCGGACGAAAGCTCGCCCGCTACCGGGAACTCGCGGAACGCGGCTACCTTGCCCGGGAGGATCGCCTCTCATGGGTCGAGCAGATCGGCAGGATCAAGGCGCAGCGAAGAGTCCCGGCTCTGCGCTTCGAACTGGCGCCGCAGCGATCGCTCGGCGCCGGCGCCGACGGCTACGAAATGATGTCCAGCCGGATGACGCTCGAACTGCGCTTGCGGCACGAGGAAGAACTGCTCGGATTTCTCGCCGATCTGCGCGCCACGGCGACGGCGTACACCCGCCTGCACAGTTGCCGGCTGGAACGGCTGCCGGACAGCGGCCGCCGCGACGACGTCCGGTTGCAGGCAGCGTGCAGCATCGACTGGATCACCCTGCGCGAAAAACCATGAGCGGGATACCAACAGCCCTTGCTGCGCTGGCCGCCCTCCTGGCGCTGGCATCCGCGTCTGGTCCGGCGCAGGCGGCCGGCCTCGGTCGGCTGTTCTTCACCCCCGAGCAGCGCCGCGGCCTCGATCGCCAGGCAGGACTGGAGGACAGCGCCACCCTGGTCATCAACGGCGTCGTGCGCCGCTCTGACGGCAAAGCGACGGTCTGGATCAACGGCGCACCTCAAGCCTTGTCTCATTCGAAAATTCACGTCTTGCTCTCGCCGCGGAATCCCGCGCGCATCACCCTCGGCATCGCCGGCGGCATCACCGCAAGATTGCGGGTCGGCGAATCCCTCGACCGCGCCACGGGGGAGCGGCGTGGCGGCCTGGCCGGTGGCAGCATCGCCATTCATGGCGGCGCGCAATGATCATTCGGCGCAGCGCCGCCGGCTTTCGGCAACGCGGCCTGGCATTGCTGATCATGCTGAGCTTGCTGGTGCTGGCGACCGCGACGCTGTTGGTCGAGCGATTCACCGCCGCACGGATACAGAGCCGACGCGACGAAATCAGCGACGCCGCCCTGGCCCAGGCGAAGGAAGCGCTGATCGCCTATGCGCTGACTTACGGCGACAATCATCCGAACAAGGTACCGGGTTATCTGCTTTGCCCGGAAACGGGCAACTCGGCCATCGCCATGCCCGAGGGCAGTGCCGACCCTTCCTGCGGCACGAAGAACGCCAGCGCCATCGGTCGCCTGCCGTGGCGCACCCTCGGCCTGGAACCGCTGAAGGACGGCGCGCATGAGTGCCTGTGGTACGCCGTGTCGGGCAGCTACAAGAACAATCCCGGCACCGACATGATGAACTGGGACACCGACGGGCAACTGACGGTACGAGGCGCCGACGGCCGCTCGACGATCGCCGGTGCGACGGCCGGGGAACATGCCGCAGCGGTCATTTTCGCGCCGGGTCCGCCGACGGGCAGGCAGGACCGCCGGCCGGCGGCGGACACCGCCGTTTGCGGCGGCAACTACAACCCGGCCAATTACCTCGAGGCCGCCGGCGGCGCCGACAATTCGTCAGTGGCGGTCGGCGCCGGCGCGCTGTCCACCCTCATCGCCGGCGGCAGCGGCAACGGCGTCAATGACCGCCTGATCGTCATCACTCCGGACGACATCTTCGCTGCCGTCAGGAAGCGCGCCGATTTTCAGGCTGCGCTCGCCGGCCTGACCCGGCACCTGGCGCAGTGCATCGCCACGTACGGCACGAGAAACGCCGCGGGACCGGAGGACAGGCGCCTGCCCTGGGCGGCGCCGGTGGCACTGGCCGACTATACGACCGGCAGCCGTTTCGAAGACGAGGCCGGAAACCTGTCGGGACGGCTGCCGTTCTCGCTCAAGCGCTCCAAGCGCGCGACCGACAACGCCATGAGCTCGACCGCGCTCGACGGCAGCTGCCCGGAGCCCTGGTCGGCTGCGGACGACGAGTGGTACGGAAACTGGAAGGATCAGTTCTTCTACGCGCTGGCCGGCGGCTTCAGTCCGCTGTCGGCGACCGCCGGCGCCTGCCCGCCCTGCCTCAATGCCGACGGCTCCGGAAGCTATGCCGCCATCGTCATGTTCTCGGGCAGCAGGCTCGCCGGCCAGAACCGCTCGTCGTCCGCGGACAAGGCGCAGATCGCCAATTACCTCGAAGACCGCAACAACGCCAACCACCCCAATGCCGGAGGCGACGCCGACTACCGCAGCGGCCCGGCGGATGCGCGCTTCAACGACCTGCTCTACTGCATCGACACCGGTTTGAAGGTGGCGCCGTGCCCATGAGAAGCGGCGGCAGCGGCTTCTCCCTGCCCGAGCTCGCGATCGTGCTGGTCGTCGTCGGCCTGTTGCTGGGCGGCATGCTGATGCCCCTGGCGACGCAGATCGATCTGCGCCGGACGGCCAAGACGCGAAGCACCCTGCACCAAGTGCGTGACGCCCTGCAGGGCTTCGCCGTTGCCAATGGCCGGCTGCCCTGTCCTGCCGCCGCCGCTACCACCGGCATCGAGGCCGGGGCCGGCCCGTGTCCGCTGAATGCCCGCGGAGTGGCCGACGGTTTCGTGCCCGGCGTGACGCTGGGGTTATCGCCCTGCGACAGCCAGGGCTATGTTCTGGACGCCTGGGGAAGCCGGCTGCGCTACGCCGTCACCTCGGCGCCGACCGCGGCGCCGGGCAGCTTCACGAGCAGCAACGGCATCAGCGGCTTCTGGCGCGCAAACGGCGGGCCGCCGACGGCCGACCTGCAAATCTGCCGGGACGGCGCATCGATCAGCCAGGCCGGAACGGCGAAGGCCGACTGCGCCGCGGCCAGCACTCTCGCCAGGGCGACGGTGGCGGTCATCTACTCGCCCGGACGAAACGCAGCAGCCAGCGGTCGGGGCGTCGACGAGGCGGCCAATCTCGACGGCGACCGCGTCTTCGTCGCCCACGAGGAATCCACGGCCGCCGCATCCGGCGGCGAATTCGACGATCTGCTGGTCTGGTTGTCGCCGAACATTCTCTACCACCGCATGGTCGCCGCCGGTCGCCTGCCCTGAGCGCAAACGTCCTTGACCGGGCCGTCCGACTGCCGCGACATTCGCATTCACGTCAACAGAATAATTCCGTATGGAGGTCAACATGGCCAGCAGACAATCAGGCTTCACCCTCGTCGAAATCGCCATCGTGCTGGTCATCGTCGGCCTGCTGCTGGGGGGCGTACTCAAGGGTCAGGAGCTGATCACCAGCGCCAGGATCAGGAGCGTCGCCAACGATTTCAGCGGCATTGCCGCCGCCGTCTATGCCTACCAGGATCGTTACGCGAGCCTGCCCGGCGACGACAGCGGCGCATCGTTGCGCTGGGGAGCCGACGTGCCCAACGGCGACCGCGACGGAACGCTCACCGGGGAATTCTGCGCCGATCCGGGCGCAGCGGGCGAGTCGTCCGCCTTCTGGCGGCATCTGCGCCTCTCCGGGCTGGTGGCGGGAGACCCCGCCAGCGGGGCGCAGCCGCAAAACGCATTGGGTGGCTTGATCGGGGTCCAGACCGGGACGGGCGCCGCGGGCGCGATCGAAATCGGCGGTCTGGTCCTATGCTCGGCCAATCTCAGCGGCAAGATCGCCGAGGCGCTCGACATCCAGATCGACGATGGCCGCCCGGCGACGGGATCGCTGCGCGCTTACAGTCAGCGCAAGAACGCCATCGTCAGGGGATGCCCGGTCAATATCACCCGGGGCGCCGCACAGACGAACGCCGACGGCTACAAGGCCGCGGACGGATCCGAGTTGTACACCGTCTGCAAGTCGATTTAGGCGCCCGACCGGCCTCCGAGCAGGCGCTCCTCGGCCGCCACCACGGCAGAGGGCACCCCCAGCACGACGACGACGTCGCCGGCCTGGAGGAGGGTCTCGGGGCCGCAATCGACGCCGCGGATGCCGCGACGCCGGATCGCCGAGACGCTCGCGCCGGCGTCTTCCAGCGCCAGAGCTCCCAGCCGGCAGCCGATGGCGCGCGCCCCCGCGGTCAGCACCACCGAATGCAGACGGGGCTGCTGCGCGTCCGAGAGCTGGTCGCTGCTGTCGGTGGCGCCGTGAAAGAAACCCCGCAGCAGCACATAGCGCTGTTCCCGCATCTCGCGCAGGCGCTTGATGACCCGATGCATGGGCACGCCGAGCAGCGCCAGCGCGTGGGTCGCCAGCATCACCGAGGATTCCAGCGCCTCGGGCACCACCTCCGCAGCGCCGGCGGCGGCGAAGCGCTCGACGTCCGAGTCTTCCGCGGCCCGCACCACCACCGGCAGTCCGGGCCGCAACTCGCGCACGTGATGGAGCACCCGCAAGGCGAGTTGGGGATCGTTCGAAGTCACCACCACCACATCGGCGCGATGAAGGCCGGCGGCGATCAAGGTCTCGCGCCGGGCAGCATCGCCGTAAGCCACGGTGTCGCCGGCCGTCGCCGCTTCGCGCACCCGTTCCGGATCGAGATCGAGCGCGACGTAGGAGACGTTCTCCTTTTCCAGGAAGCGGGCCAGGTGCTGCCCGGTACGGCCGTAGCCGCAGAGAATGGCGTGCTTGTCGCTGGCGATCGAGCGGGCGGCGACCTGGGTCAGGGCGAGCGAGCGCAACAGCCATTCCGAGGCGATCAGGCGCATCACGATCCGATCGCTGAAATGGATCAATAGCGGCGAAACCAGCAAGGACAGCACCAGCGCGGCCAGCACCACTTGCGCCTCGGCACTGCCGACCAATCCCTGGCCGATCACCAGTTCCAGCAGCACGAAGCCGAACTCGCCGCCGGCGCAAAGCCACAGGCCGGTGCGCAGCGCCTCCCCGGGCGCCGCGCCGAACAGACGCGCCAGGCCGGCGGCGATGGCGAGCTTCAGCGCCAGCAATCCGGTCAGCACGGCGACGACCGCCAGGAAATGGCTGGCGATCAGGCCCGGATCGAGAAACATGCCGATGGTGATGAAGAACAGTCCGAGCAGCACGTCGCGGAAGGGCTTGATGTCCTGCTCGACCTCGAAGCGGTATTCCGTCTCCGAGATCAGCATCCCCGCCAGGAAAGCGCCCAGCGCCAGCGACAGGCCGGCGAGTTCGGTCAGATAGGACAGGCCCAGGGTGATCAACAGCACATTCAGCATGAACAGCTCGGTCGATTTACGCCGCGCGACGACGGTAAACCACGCCCGCATCAGGCCTTGCCCGAAGAACAGCACCACCGTCAGGACCGCCGCCGCCTTCAAAGCGGCCGTGCCCAGCGCGCCGGCGAGCGAACCCGTGGCGCCGGCGAGCGCCGGCAGCAGAATCAACAGCGGCACCACGGCGATGTCCTGGAACAGCAGCACGCCCATGATCTGGCTGCCGTGGGCGGAGTCCAGCTCCGAACGCTCCACCAGGAGCTTGCTCGCGACCGCGGTCGATGACATCGCCAGTGCGCCGCCCAGCGCCAGCGCCCCCTGCCACGGCAATCCGAGCAGCCAGGCGACGGACAGGATCGCCGCAGCGCTCGCCAGGACCTGGGCCAGGCCGAGGCCGAAGACGATGCGTTTCATGCTCGTCAAGCGCGCCAGGGAGAATTCGAGGCCGATGGTGAACATCAGAAAAACCACGCCGAACGCCGCCAGCTGCCGGGTCCCGTCCGAGTCGGGCAGGAGATTGCCGGCGTGCGGTCCGATCATCGCGCCGACCAGCAAGTAGCCCAGCACCGGCGGCAGATTGAGCGCGCGGAATAGCGCGATCACCAACACGGCCGAAGCCAGCAGCAGCAGGACGAGTTGCAGGGTGGTGGTCATGAAATAGCAGCGGCGCGGTTATAATTGAGCGGATCATAACTGCATAGCGAACATGAGCCAAACCGGCACCCCCCCCGCCACCCTTGCCCACTCGCGCGCCTTGGACATGGCGCGACGGGTGTTGCAAATCGAAGCGGATGCGGTTGCCGCCATGGGCGAACGCCTGAGCGACGGGCTCGGCCGCGGCTTTCTCGCTGCGCTCGAACTGATCTTGGCCTGCCGCGGCCGGGTGATCGTCAGCGGCATCGGCAAGTCCGGCCATGTCGGCCGCAAGATCGCTGCGACCCTGGCCAGCACGGGGACCCCGTCTCATTTCGTTCATGCCGCCGAAGCCGTGCATGGCGATCTGGGCATGATCACCCAGGACGACGTGCTGATCGCCCTGTCCTACTCCGGCGAAAACGACGAACTGCTGACCATCGTGCCGCTCATCAAGCGCCAGGGCGCCCGGCTCATCGCGATCACCGGCAACCCGCAATCCCCGCTGGCCAGGGAAGCCGACGCGCATCTCGACGCCAGCGTCAAGGAGGAAGCCTGTCCGCTCAACCTCGCGCCCACCGCCAGCACCACGGCGGCGCTGGCGCTGGGCGACGCGCTGGCGGTGGCCCTGCTCGATGCCCGGGGTTTCTCGGCCTCCGATTTCGCCCGCTCCCATCCCGGCGGGGCACTCGGCCGTCGCCTGCTGACCCACGTCCGGGACGTCATGCGTCCGGCGCTCGCCGTCCCGAGGGTGACCGGGACCACGCGGGTGCCTGAGGCGATCACCGCCATTTCGAGAGGCGGCATGGGCATGGCCGCCGTCCTGACCGAGGACGGTGCGCTCTCCGGCATATTCACCGACGGCGATCTGCGCCGCGCCATGGAGAAGTTCGGCGATCTGCGCACCGTCCCGGTCGAGGCGGCGATGACGCGCCAACCGCACACCATCCCGCCTGGGCGCCTCGCGGTCGAGGCCGTGCAATTGATGGAAGCGCACAAGATTTTGCAGTTGCTGGTGGTCGATGAGCGCGGCGAACTTTGCGGCGCGCTCAACATGCACGACCTGTTCCGCGCCAAGGTGGTGTGATGCCCGCCCCGACGCCAGCGCGCAATCTCAGACTGATGGCCTTCGACGTCGATGGCGTGATGACCGACGGCACGCTCTACTTCACGGCCCAGGGCGACGAAATGAAGGCTTTCAACAGCCTCGACGGCCACGGTCTGAAGATGCTCGCCGGCGCCGGCGTCCGGCTCGCCATCATCACCGGACGCAACTCGCGCGCGGTGGAGTTGCGCGCGCAGAACCTCGGCATCGACCTGCTCCGTCAGGGCGTCGAGGACAAACGCGGCGCGATGCAGGAGTTGCTCGACGGACTGGGCTTGGACTTTGCCGACGCCGGCTACATGGGCGACGACGTGGTCGACCTGCCGCTGCTTTGCGCCTGCGGTTTTTCCGCCAGCGTCCCCGGCGGCCACGCGGCGGTCCGAGCGCGCGTCGATTACGTTTCCCTTGCGGCCGCCGGCCACGGCGCCGTGCGCGAGGTCTGCGAGCTGATCCTCGCAGCCCAGGGCAAGCTCGACGCCGCCATGGCGGCCTATCTCCCGCCCCGGCGATGAAGTTCTCCAGCGCCAACCTGCTGCCGCTACTGCTGCTCACGCTCCTGGCGGCCCTCACCTTCTGGCTCGACCGCGCCACCCAGATCGGTACCGGGCGCCAGGGCGGCCATGAGCGCCACGACCCCGACTTCATCGTCAATAACTTCACGGTGCGCCGCTTCAATCTCGCCGGCGCGCTGGAACAAGTGCTGACCGCCAAGAAGATGCTGCACTACGCCGACGATGACAGTACCGAAGTGAGCGCGCCGACGATGATCTACTACGGAGGAGACCGGCAGACCCAGGTCACCGCCCGTCAGGCCTTGCTCACCGACAAGGGCAAGGAGGTTCTGCTCACCGGCGACGTGCGTCTGGTGCGCGCGGCCACGGCGCACGATCCGGAGCTGGTGGTGACCACCAGTGAGATGAAGGTCTATCCCGACAAAAAGCTCGCCAGCAGCAACGTGCCGGTCACCATCGTTCAAGGCCAGAGCGTCATCACCGGCGGCGGCCTCGAAGTCGACGACAAGACTCAGGTCTTCAAACTGACGGGCAGGGCTCACGGCATCATTTACCGAAACAAGGTCGCTACCCCATGAAATCCGTCGCCGCAATGCTCATCCTTGGCTGCCTGCTCGCCAGCCCCGTCACGGCATCGGCGGAGCGGGCGGACCGCGACAAGCCGGTCGCCATCGAGGCTGACCGCATCATCGTAGACGACGCCAAGAAGCTGCATATTTTCGAAGGCAATGTTCAGCTCACCCAGGGAACGTTGCAAATCCGCGCCGAGAAGCTGGTCGTCACCCAGGATGCCGATGGTTTCCAGTCAGGCGTTGCGACCGGGGGCGCGAATGGCCTGGCCCACTTCCGCCAGAAGCGCGACGGCAAGAACGAGTACGTCGAGGGCGAGGCGGAACGCATCGAGTACGACGGCAAGACCGACAAGGCCCAGTTCTTCCTGCGCGCCCAGATCAAGAGCGGACGGGACGAAGTGAGCGGTCAATACATTTCCTACGACGGCAAGACCGAGAACTATCTGGTCACCAGCGGCCCGGCCGGCACCATCGCGCCGCCGAGCGCCGGTCGCGACAATCGGGTTCGCGCCGTGATCCAACCCAAACGAAACAGCACCGCAAACCCGGGCGCCGGAACACCGGCCAAAGCGACGCAGACAATCAAACCCCCCTCTCAGGAGTAAAGCATGGCTTTCGAAAACATCATCGCCGAAGTACGCGGCAGGGTTGGCCTGATCACGCTGAACCGGCCCAAGGCCATGAACGCGCTCAATGATGCGCTGATCGACGAACTCTGCGCCGCCCTGGACGGCTTCGAAGCCGACGACGGCATCGGCTGCGTCGTCATCACCGGTTCGGAGAGGGCCTTCGCCGCCGGCGCCGACATCGCGGCGATGAAGGACTGGGGCTACATGGACGTCTACAAGAGCAATTACATCAGCCGCAACTGGGACCGGATCGGCCGCTGCCGCAAGCCGATCATCGCCGCGGTGGCCGGCTTCGCGCTGGGCGGCGGCTGCGAACTGGCGATGATGTGCGACTTCATCATCGCCGCCGACAGCGCCAAATTCGGCCAGCCCGAGATCAAGCTCGGGGTCCTGCCCGGCTCGGGCGGCACCCAGCGGCTGCCGCGCGCGATCGGCAAGGCAAAAGCGATGGACATGTGTTTGACCTCGCGCTTCATGGATGCCGCCGAAGCCGAACGCGCAGGCCTGGTCTCGCGCATCGTTCCCGCGGACAAGCTGATCGACGAAGCCCTGGCCGCCGCGACGACGATTGCCGGATTCTCGGCGCCGGTGGTGATGATGACCAAGGAGTCGGTCAACCGCGCCTTCGAATCCTCCCTCGCCGAAGGCCTGTTGTTCGAGCGCCGGACCTTCCACGCCGCCTTCGCCCTCGACGACCAGAAGGAAGGCATGTCTGCTTTCGTCGAAAAGCGCAAACCCGGCTTCACAGGCAAATGAACGGGCCAAACCGCCCCAGCGCTACCCGTCGATGCTGGAGAGATGAATTTAACTACCTGTTACCAATGGCGTAAGTGATGGCGCCCGCAATTGTTGCAATGCACAAAAAATAACTTGACACCGGGTGTTTCCCTCCTATAATGGAACCATGCTGCATTGCACCATGGTCGCCATGGTTGGATTGAATGCGGCAACCGCCGCTCATTCCATTACTTTCAGGAGAGAAACATGATTGCCACCCCCGAGAACCTCGCCAGCGCCAACAAGGCCAACGTCGAAACCTTTCTGACCCTGGCCAATACCGCCTTCGCCAGCGCCGAACGCCTCGCCGCGCTGAATCTCAATACCGCCCGTTCCTTCCTCGAGGACGGCATGGCCAATGCCAAGGCCCTGCTCGGCGTCAAGGACGTGCAGCAACTGGTCGGCCTGCAAACCACCCTGGCCCAGCCTTCGGTCGAAAAGCTCGTCGCCTATTCGCGCAGCGTCTATGAGATCGCCACCCAGACGCAGGAAGAAGTGTCGAAGATCGTCGAGTCGCAATTCGCCGAAGTGAACAAGAACGTCGCTTCCGCCCTCGACAAGGTTGCCAAGAACGCGCCGGCCGGTTCCGACGTCGCCGTCGCCGCGGTCAAGTCCGCCATCGCCGCCGCCAATTCGGCCTACGACAGCATGAGCAAGGCTGCCAAGCAGGTCGCCGAGATCGCCGAAGCCAACATGGCCGCCGCCACCAGCGCCACGGTCAAGGCCGCCGGCGCCGCCGCCAAGGTCAAGAAGGCTGCCTGACCGGCGCACCATTGAGCCCGATCAGGGCTCGCGGTTCATCCGACCCCGGCTCCGGCCGGGGTTTTCCGTTCCGGCTCATCCCACTGGAAGCCCAGGCGCGACACCTCGGCACAGATCTTCTGCATCGCGATCGGCACCTGCGCCGGATCGCCGCGGACGCCGAGCTCGATATGGCGACGCATCGCGGCGCTGCCAAACGACGGCAGGCTGAATACCGTGAGTCCGGCGTGCTCGGCTTCTATGCGTCGCATCAGATCGAGCAAGGTGCCTTCATTGCCCTCCCAGACGATGATCGCCTGTTCCGCTTCCGCCACCCGATGAAAGCGCTCGCGATAGTAGCTGTCGAGCACCCATTCCAGCATCGGGTGGGCCATCTGGGGGAAACCGGGAAAGAAGTGATGATCGGCGAACGAAAAGCCGGGAATGCGGTTGAAGGGATTCGGGATGATCCGGCTGCCGGCCGGAAACTCGCCCAGTTGCAGGCGATCCCGGGTCACCTCGGTGCCCGTCTGGGCAAAGCGCGCGCGGATTTCGGCTTCCGCTTCGGGATGCAGGCGCAGCGGCACCCCGGCGGCGGCGGCCGCTGCCTGCCGGGTGTGATCGTCCGGGGTGACGCCGATGCCGCCGAAACTGAAAACGGCGTCCTGGGTCTTGAGGGAGAGCGCGAGCGTCTCGGTCAGCCGGCGGCGATCGTCGCCGAGATAGAGGCTCCAATCGAGGTGTAGACCGCGCAACGCCAAGAGCTCGATCAGCTTGGCAAAGTGCTTGTCGCTACGCTTGCCGCGAACGATTTCGTCGCCGATGATGATTGCGCCAAAGCCCATGATCTGCTCCTCAATGCGTATGCGGGTGGACCCGCGAATCCCAGGTCTTGGCCAGGCGCTTCACCGATACCGGCGTCGGCGTGCGCAACTCCTGGGCGAATAGCGATACCCGCAGTTCTTCCAGCAACCAGCGGAACTCATCCAGAAACGGATCATGCACGCCGGCCTTCTGCCGCGCCATGCGTTCGCGCTCGAAGGGTTTGGCCAGCCGCTGCCATTCGCCCATCGCTGCAGCGTCCCTGGTCGGATCGGCGCGCAGTTTCTCCAAGCGCAGGCCGGCGGCCTTGAGGTAACGCGGGAAGTGCTGCAGACGCTCGAAGGGGGTGGCCAGCAAGAAACTCCGGTCGAGCAGCGTAGCGCATTGAGCGGCGATGTCGGCCGCCACCGTGGGGAAAGCCTTGGCTAGGCCGAGCTTCCTTTGCAGCGCCGCATATTCGGCCAAGATAGTGCCGGTGAGCCGCGCCAACTCCTGTGCCACCAGCGCGACGCGCGGCTTCGCGTCAGCCCAGCGTTGCTCGAACTCGGTCGCCGTCTGCGGCAGGGGCGCCATCATGCAGGTCCGCTCCAGGGTCGCGGCGAGCAATTGTTCCTGCAGCTCCCGTTCGGAAAACAGGTTGATGAATTGCAGGGCCATGTCGCGCAGGCCGAGGTTCTTCTGGACGTATTTCATCTGTTCCCTGAGGCCGAGCGCGAACAGCCGGCGCAGGCCGGCGCGATGCTGGAGTGCCGCCTTCTCGGGCGTGTCGAAGGCGCGCAGCGCGACGCTCTCCCCTTCATCCACCAGGGCCGGGAAACCGACCACCTTGCGGCCGGCAACGGTGATTTCCTGGAGTTCGGGCAGATCGCCGAAGCTCCAGGAAGTCAGTCCGGCCAGCTCCCCTGCGACGGTCTCGCCGCCCACTTCCGCCAGCGCGAAGCTCTGCTCCACCCGGTTGCCGTACTTTTCGCGCAACTCCGCCAGCGATCGTGAAATGGCCAGCGTGCCGCCGTGCTCGTCCTGCAGCCGGAAGTTCATCATTAGGTGGGGCCGCAATTCGCCGGGGCGGAAGGCGTCGAGCGGCAGCTTCAGCGCCAGCTTCTCCTCGACGGCGCGGGTCAGCGCCCGCACCAGCGGCTCATCCAGATCGCGAGCCTGTTGGCAAAATTCTGCGGCGAAGACATCGAGCGGCATCAGGCGGCTCCTGAAACGCGCGGGCAGCGTCTTCAGCAATTGCCGCACCTTCTCCTCCAGCAGGCCGGGCACCAGCCATTCGCAGCGCACGGCCGAGATCTGATTCACGCTCACCAGGGGCAGCGAGAGAGTGACGCCATCGTCGGCCGCACCCGGATCGTGATGATAGGAGAGTCCGAGCTTCTGGCCGTGAAATTCTAGATGATGCGGAAAGGCATCGGTGGTGATGCCGGCGGCCTCGTGGCGCATCAACTGCTCGCGCTCGAGAAACAGCAGTCTGGGCTGTTCCCGCTCGGCTTCGCGCCGCCAATGGTCGAAGGCGGCGAGCGTGGTGATGCCCTCGGGAATCTTCGCGTCGTAAAAAGCGGCGATCAGCTCCTCATCGACCAGCACATCCGGGCGACGCGATTTGTGCTCGAGCTGTTCGATCTCGGCGACCAGCCTCCGGTTGTGCTGGAAGAACTTCGCGCGTCGGACGAAGTCCTCATGCACCTCGCCATCGACCAGCGCACCGCGGATGAACAGCTCGCGGGCGAGCTTCCGTTCCTGCGGCTCATTGCCGAACGTAACGCGACGCTTGGCGTAGAGCAACAGGCCGTACAAGGTCGCGCGCTCCCAGGCCACCACCCGGCCGGAAGATTTCTCCCAGTGAGGTTCATAGACGTGGCGCCGAATCAGATGGGCGCCGACCCGCTCCAGCCATTCCGGCTCGATCCTGGCGAGGCAGCGCGCGAACAAGCGCGAAGTCTCCACCAGTTCGGCCGCCATCACCCAGCGCCCCGCGCGCCTGGCGAGAGCTGAGCCGGGATGGAGATGAAACTTGATGCCGTGCGCGCCGAGATACTGTCCTTCGTCTTCGCTCTTCAGGCCGACGTGGCCGAGCAAGCCGGCGAGCAGCGCTTGATGGATCGCCTCGTAAGTGGCCGGCAGCCCGTTCTCCTTCCAGCCGTGCTCGGCGCAAACGGCATGGAGCTGGCCGTGGATGTCGCGCCACTCGCGCAGCCGCAGCCAGGAAACGAAGTTCTGCCGGCACCAGGCCCGCTGCTTCGCCTGCGACTCGTGGCTCCACACGGCGTCGGCGGCGGCCCACAGCTTGAGGTAGGAGAGGAATTCCGATTTCTCGTCACGCCACTTGGCGTGCGCCTGATCGGCGCCGCCCGCCTGCTCGGCCGGCCTATCCCGGACGTCCTGGACGGACAGGGCGGCGGCGATGATCAGCACCTCGCGCAGCGCGCCTTGATCGCGCGCGGCGAGGATCATCCGGCCGATCTTGGGATCGAGCGGGAGCTTCGCCAGCTCGCGCCCGACGGTGGTCAGGTGATTGCCGTCATCGACCGCGCCCAGCTCGTTCAACAACTGGTAGCCGTCGGAGATCATCCTCGGCGGCGGCGGCTGCAGGAAAGGGAAGGCCTCGACGCCGCCCAGATTCAGCGACTTCATGCGCAGGATCACCCCTGCGAGCGAGGAGCGCAGGATTTCCGGATCGGTGTAGGGCGGCCGCCTGGCATAGTCCTCTTCGGCGTAGAGGCGAAAGCAGATGCCGCTCGCGACCCGCCCGCAGCGCCCGGCGCGCTGGTTGGCGGCGGCCCGGGCGATCGGCTCGACCCGCAGCTGCTCGACCTTGTTGCGATGCGAATAGCGCTTGACCCGGGCCAGGCCGGTGTCCACGACGTAGCGTATTCCCGGTACGGTCAGCGAGGTCTCGGCGACGTTGGTCGCCAGCACCACGCGCCGCCCCTGGTGCGCCTGGAAGACGCGGGCCTGTTCCGGCGCCGACTGGCGCGCGAACAGCGAGAGGATCTCGGTGGATGGAGGATGGTGCTTGCGCAGCGCCTCGGCCGCCTCCCGGATCTCGCGCTCGCCGGGCAGGAACACCAACACGTCGCCCGGCCCGGTGCGATGCGCCTCGGCCACCGCATCGACGATGGCGTCGTTGATGTCGCGCTCCTGAGCCTCGCGTCGGGCGGAGTGCCGCGCCCCGAAGAGGGTTCCCTTGGGGGCCCCCGAGCCCGGCACAGCGGTGGACTGCGAGCTGCGCGAGCCTCCCTCGCCCCCTTCCCCGGGAAGGGGGTGGGGCGGAAGCTCAATTACCACCGGCCGCCAGCGCATCTCGATCGGGTAGAGGCGGCCGGAGACCTCGAACACCGGGGCGTCGTCGAAATGCTGGGAGAAACGCTCGGCGTCGAGGGTCGCCGAGGTGACGATGAGCTTGAGATCCGGCCGCTTGGGCAGCACCTGCTTGAGATGTCCGAGCAGGAAGTCGATGTTCAGGCTGCGCTCGTGCGCCTCGTCGAGGATGATCGTGTCGTATTGCCGCAGTAGCGGGTCGGTCTGGGTCTCGGCGAGCAGGATGCCGTCGGTCATCAATTTGATGTAGGTATCGGGCGAGACGCGGTCGGTGAAGCGTATCTTGTAGCCGACGTGGCGGCCGAGCTCGCTCTTCAGCTCCTGGCTGATGCGCACGGCGGTGGCGCGCGCGGCGATGCGCCGCGGCTGGGTATGACCGATCAGGCCGGCGCAACCGCGGCCCAGTTCGAGGCAGATCTTGGGCAATTGCGTGGTCTTGCCCGAGCCGGTCTCGCCGCAGACGATGATCACCTGGTGGGCTCGAATCGCCGCGGCGATCTCGGCCCGCCGCGCGGCGATCGGCAAGTCCTGGTCGTAGAGAATCTCGGGCCTCGCCGCCAGACGGGCTTCGAGACGCGCCCGCGCAGCAGCCGGGTCGCCCGGCTTCGTTTGGCTGGCGGCGGGATGGCCGGAGCGCCCGTGAATCATGGGCGCATTTTACACGGCGGGGCGGCGGCTTTGCCGTAAAATGGCCGCCTCTCATCGCCCCCCCCGCGCAACGCCATGTCCGCCGACAATCCCACCGCCAACTTCATCCGCAACATCGTCGAGGACGACCTGGCGACGGGAAGAAACGCGACACGCCGCTTCTCCGGCCGTCCCGGTCCGGCCGCGCTCCAGGCCGAAGCCCCGCTCGACCCGGCCAGGATCCGCACCCGCTTTCCGCCCGAACCCAACGGCTACCTGCATTACGGCCACGCCAAGAGCATCTGCCTCAACTTCGGCCTGGCGCGCGACTATGGCGGCGCCTGCCATCTGCGCTTCGACGACACCAACCCGGCCAAGGAAGAGCAGGAGTACGTCGACTCGATCATCGACGCGGTGCATTGGCTGGGCTTCGACTGGGGGAACAACCTCTACTACGCCTCGGACTACTTCGACTGGCTCTACGAATTCGCCGAGGCGCTGATCGCGGCCGGTCTCGCCTACGTGGACAGCCTGTCCGCCGAAGCCATCCGCGAACACCGCGGCACGCTGACCGAGGGGGGCAGGAACTCGCCGCACCGGGATCGCTCCGTGGCCGAGAACCTCGACCTGTTCCGGCGCATGAGAGCCGGCGAATTCGCCGACGGTGCCCACGTGCTGCGCCTGAAGATCGACATGGCCGCAGCCAATCTCAACCTGCGCGACCCGATCGCCTACCGCATCCGCCACGGCGCCCATCACCGCACCGGCGACAAGTGGTGCCTCTATCCGATGTACGACTACGCCCACGGCATCTCGGACGCGCTGGAGAACATCACCCACTCGCTCTGCACGCTCGAATTCGAGGACCACAGGCCGCTCTACGACTGGCTCAACGACAAGCTCGCGGCGCTGGGCCTGCTCAATACGCCGCTGCCGCGTCAGTACGAATTCTCCCGGCTCAACCTGACCTACGTCGTGCTCTCCAAGCGCCGCCTGATCCAGTTGGTCGAGGAAGGCCACACCGACGGCTGGGACGACCCGCGCATGCCCACCCTGGTCGGCGCCCGCCGCCGCGGCTTCACGCCCGCCGGCTTCCGCCTGTTCGCCGAGCGCATCGGCGTCTCCAAGTCGGACTCCTGGATCGACATGAGTCTTCTGGAAGACTGCATGCGCGAGGATCTCAACGAGCGCGCGCAGCGCCGCATCGCGGTGCTCGATCCCCTGAAGCTGGTGATCGACAACTATCCCGAGGGACAGGAGGAACTCTGTCACGCCCCCAACCACCCCTTGAAACCCGAGCTCGGCAAGCGCGAAATTCCCTTTTCGAAGGAGCTGTGGATCGAGCGCGAAGACTATCTGGACACGCCGACCAAGGGCTACCACCGCCTCACTCCGGGCAGCATGGCGCGCCTGCGCTACGGCTTCGTGGTCAAGTGTCTCGGCGCGGAGCACGATGCCGAGGGCCGGGTGGTCAGCGTCCATTGCGAATACCTGCCCGACTCCAAGTCCGGAACGCCGGGTTCGGACAATTACAAGGTCAAGGGCAACCTGCATTGGGTCTCGGCGCGCCACGCCTACCCGGCCGAGGTGAGGCTCTACGACCGGCTGTTCTCCCGCCCGCATCCTGGCGCCAAGGAACAGGGGGAGGAGCGCGACTACCTCGCCGACCTCAATCCCGACAGCAAGAAGCTCATCACCGCCCAGCTGGAGCCGGCGCTGAGAGCCGCGCAGCCGGAGGACAGTTTCCAGTTCGAGCGCCACGGCTATTTCGTCGCCGACCGCGTCGATTCGCGACCCGACCAGCCGGTATTCAACCGCACCGTGACCCTCAGGGACTCCTGGAGCAAGGCTTAGGCCGCGCTTAGCGCAGGGCCAGCGCGGCCCCCGATCGCTCTGGTGCGGCGCGTCATGACATTCCGCCGCGGATGGCCTACAAAGGGCGGATGCCTGCCGCCGTGCCGGACAGCGGCGGCCACAATCCGAGGAGAAGGTCATGACCTGGAGCACCTTGCGCCAGCGCGCGCAGCAGTTGGGGTTCGAGCTTTCCTTCCGCAGCCGCGCTGCCGCCGGTGGCGGCTATTTGCCGGAGATGGCGATGCCGCCCGAAGCGAAAGGCACTTGGCTTTGCATCGGCAACTACGAAGCTCTCGCCGGGCTTTGGCTATCGCCGCTCACGGACGAAGCGCGCGCGCTATCGCGTGAGAGCGTGGCCACGCTGCTGGAGAACTGCGACCCTTTCGTCGAGGCGGTCGGCGATTACGATCCCGAGTTTCTCGCCGCCTGCGCACCCGGCAGGGCGGCCGCGGAGCACCCGGAATACGGCCGGATGCCCACCTGACCCGCCCCGACCGGAATTGCGCTGCGGCCGCCGCGTGACCACGCCTGGCCGGCACCCTTGCGCATCGCCTATGTCTGCCGTATGTTGCTGCAATCACCCTCGCGGCAGCAGACTCCATGGACAGCACCGCCTTGCTCCAGTCCCGTATCGCCGACCGTGAATCGTTGCAGGAATTCATCGACGACCTGACCGATCAGGTGCCGAATATCGAGCGCGACATCGCCCGACTCAGGGCGACGCCGGGCGACATGGCCCTGATCGCCAATCTGTTTCGCGCCCTGCACAACGTCAAGGGCAATGCCGCCATCTGCAAGGTGGATCTGGGCGTGGCCATCGCCCACCCGATCGAGACGCTGCTGGCGCGGCTGCGCGCCGGCGAAGCGGACTTTTCGGAGCTGCTCGCCGAAGTGATCCTGCTGGCCATGGACCGGCTCGAACTGGCGATGGAGGCCCTGAGCGGCAAGCGCCCGCTCGAGCAGCTGAAGCTGCTCGAACTGATCGGCGGCCTGGAGAAGCTGGCCGGCGCCGAGAAGGAGTCCCTCGACGAAGGCGCGGTGCTGCTGATCGAGGCGGTCACCGGCTTCCGCCCGGCCGGCGCCGCCCGCATACTCCGCCCGCATCCCTCGGCGATCGCCCGCGGCCCGGAGAACGTCGCCGCCGATCTGCGCTTCTTCCGCTCACTGGCGCTGCAATTCGAAGCGCGTTCGCCGCTGTTCAAGGGGCGCAGCAAGCGCCTGCTGCAACTCGCGCAGGACACCAACCGTGCCGCCGGCAAGCCGGTCGATGCCGCGCAACTGGAGGCGTCCATCTATCTGCACGATGTCGGCATGATGTTCCTGCCCGAATCCGTCTGGCTCAAGGTGGAGAAGCTCACCGACGAGGACAGGCGCCTGCTGCACAACCACCCGACCCAGGCCGCTGGCCTGCTCGAACGCATGGAGGGTTGGCGGGAGGCCGCCAGGATGGTCGCCCAGCACCACGAGATGCCCGACGGCGGCGGCTATCCGCAGCAACTCAGGGGAGAGGCGATCTGCGCCGGCGCGAAAATCCTGGCCATCGTCGATGCCTTCGAGGCGGTCACCCTGAAGCACAGCCATCGCGGCCAGTCGCGCTCCCTGCTGCGCGCGATCGCCGAGGTGAATGCCTGCGACAACCAGTTCGCGCCCGAGTGGATAACCCCCTTCAACGCCGTCATCCGCCGCATGGTCGAAGGCTAGTGCTCGTTTTGTCCCGAGGCCTTTCCCGGGACAATTACGAGCACTTGTGCCGCGCAGCGGCCTAGTGCTCGTTTTGTCCCGAGGCCTTTCCCAGGACAATTACGAGCACTTGTGCCGCGCAGCGGCCTAGTGCTCGTTTTGTCCCGAGGCCTTTCCCGGGACAATTACGAGCACTTGTGCCGCGCAGCGGCCTAGTGCCCTAAACGCTGACCAGCCGCTCTGCTGCGGCGGCCAGCGTCTCCTCGCTCTTGGCGAAGCAGAAGCGGATCACGCGCCGATCTTCGAGGCAGGGATAGAACACCGACACCGGAATCGCCGCGACGCCGTGCTCGCGCGTCAGGCGCTGCACGAATTCGGTATCGGGCTCAGCCGAGATCGCCGCGTAGCGCGCCAGTTGGAAATAGGTACCGGCACAGGGCAGCAGTTCAAATCTGGAGGCGGCGAGCGCGGCGCGGAAAAAATCCCGCTTGCCCTGGTAGAAGGCCGCCAGCCCCAGGGCAAACTCCGGTCGCTCGCGCATGAAGTCGGCCAGCGCCAGCTGCATCGGATGGTTCACCGCAAACACCACGAACTGGTGCGCCTTGCGGAACTCTGCCGTCAGTTGCGCCGGCGCCAGGCAGTAGGCGATCTTCCAACCGGTGACGTGATAGGTCTTGCCGAAGCTGGAGACGACGAAGCTGCGCTCGCGCAACTGCGGATGCGCCGCGACGCTGTGGTGCCGCTGTCCGCTGTCGGCGAAAACGATGTGTTCATAGACCTCGTCGCTGACGACGACGATATCGGTGTTCCGGGTCAGCGCCGCCAGCCGGTCGAGGTCGTCGGCCGACCACACCGCGCCGCTGGGGTTGTGCGGCGAATTGATGATGATCATCCGGGTGCGTGGGGTGATCAGGGTCCGCACCTCGTCCCAGTCGGGCCGATAGTCGGGAAAGCGCAGGTGCGCGACCACCGCGCGGCCGCCGTTCAAGTCGATGCCCGGCACGTAGGCGTCATACACCGGCGCGAAGACGATGACCTCGTCGCCGGGCCGGACGCAAGCCGAGATCGCGGTGTGAATCGCCTGGGTCGCACCGGCGGTGACGGTGATCTCGGTCTCGACCTCGTAGTTCGCTGCGTAAAGCGCGCCCACCTTTTCGGCGATGGCCTCGCGCAACGGGGCGGCGCCGGCCATCGGCGCGTATTGATTGCGTCCCGCGGCGATGTGCTGCGCGACCAGATCGAACAGTCGCTGCGGTGCCGAGAAGTCCGGGAAGCCCTGCGCTAGGTTGACGGCGCCGCATTCGCCGGCGAGCTTCGACATCACGGTGAAGATCGTCGTGCCGACCTGCGGCAGCTTCGACGGCAGCGTCAGCGGCGGCGCGGCGGACACGGCGGGGACGGCGTTCAGCTCAAGCCTAACAGTTCGACCTCGAACACCAGGGTGGCATCGGGCGGAATCACGCCGCCGGCGCCGCGCGCGCCGTAACCGAGTTCCGGCGGGATGGTGAGCTTGCGCCTGCCGCCTATCCTCATCCCGACCACGCCCTCGTCCCAACCGGCGATCACCCAGCGGGCCCCGAGCGGAAACTCGAAGGGCTCGTTGCGGTCCTTGCTCGAATCGAACTTGGTGCCGTCGATCAACCAGCCGGTGTAATGGACCGAAACGGTCTGCCCGGTGCCGGCCTCATCGCCGCTGCCGATGCTGATGTCCTCGATGACGAGGCCGCTGTCGGTGGTGATCGGGGTCATAACAATATCCTCGTTATCTCGAAAGCGGCATTATGCCCGAAGCCGCAGCGCCGGCGGCCTGAAGATGGCCTCCGCGTTTTCTGGCGCGAGCGGCCGGGAAAACAGGAAGCCCTGGAACTCGACGCAGCCGAAATTGGTCAGCTTCGCGAACTGGGCGTCGGTCTCCACACCCTCCGCCAGCACATTGAGTTCCAGCGCGCGCGCCAGGGCAATGATGGCCGCGACGATGGCGGCGTCGTCGCGATCGACCCCCAGGTCGCGGACGAAACTCTGGTCGATCTTCAGCTTGTGCACCGGAAAGCGCTTCAGGTAGCTCAAGCTGGAATAGCCGGTACCGAAGTCGTCGACCGCCAGCCGCACGCCCATGTCCGCTATCTGGCGCAGCTTTTCCAGGGTCTCTTCGGCGTCTTGCATCAGGGTCGACTCGGTGATCTCCAGTTCGAGCAGCCTGGGCGGCTGGCCGGTCTCCGCCAGGATGGCACGCACCGAGTCCACCAGCCCCTTCTCGCGAAACTGGCGCGGCGAAATATTCACCGACACCGGCAGCGGCGGGTAAGCCTGCGCCTGCCAGGCGCCGTTCTGGCGACAGGCCTCTCTCAGCACCCACAGGCCCAGCGGCACGATCATTCCGGTCTCCTCCGCCACCGGAATGAACTCGGCGGGCGAAATCATGCCCCGCTCCGGATCCTGCCAGCGGACCAGCGCCTCCATGCCGCACACGGTGTTCTTCTGGCCGTCGATCAGCGGCTGATAGTGGAGCAAAAACTCGCCTCGGTCGATGGCGCCGCGCAGCCGGGTCTCCAGATTGAACAGGCGCGTCGCTTCCTGATTCATCTTCCCGGTGTAGAACTGGAAATTGTTGCGGCCGCTGGCCTTGGCGTGATACATCGCCGTGTCGGCGTTCTTCATCAGCGCATAGGCGTCGCTGCCGTCGTCGGGATAAATGCTGATGCCGATCGACGGCGTGGCGTGCAGTTGATGGCCATCGACCACCACCGCCTGGTCCAGTGCCGCGATGACCTTCTCGGCGACCTGCACCGCGTCGTCGGGACGGTCGATCTCGTGCAGCACCATCACGAATTCGTCGCCGCCCAAGCGGGATACGGTATCGACGGCGCGCACCGCGGCGCGCAGGCGCTCGGCGACGTGCCTCAGCAACTGATCGCCGACGGCGTGGCCGAGCGTGTCGTTGATGCTCTTGAAACGGTCGAGGTCGAGGAAGAGCACCGCCAGCCGGTGCCGGGAACGTGCCGCCTGGGTCAGTGCCTGGTCGAGGCGGTCGAGCAGCAGGCTGCGATTGGGCAGGCCGGTCAGGGCGTCGTGGTGCGCCAGATCCCAGATGCGCTGCTCGGCCTGCAGGCGCTCGAAGATCTCCTCCTGCAACTGCTCGTTGGTGCTGGCCAGCTCGGCGGTCCTTTCGGCCACGCGCAACTCCAGTTCGTCGCGCGCGCGCGCCAGGGCCTCCTCGGCCTGATGGCGCCCGGTGACATCCTCGAAAATCCAGATCACGTCGAGCACCGTGCCGGGGGCATCGGTCTTGCGTCCGGTGGCGCGCAGCCAGAACCGGCTGCCGTCCTTGCGCTGAACCCGAATCTCTTGGACCAGGGTTTCGCCGCGGCGGAGGGTCTCGGCGACCACCGCGCCGAAGCTGTCGTATTCCCTCACGGTCGAAAACAGCATCAAGGTCGAGTTGCCGACCAGTTCGCCCTCGGAGTAGCCGAACATGTCCTCGAGACGGCGGTTGCAGCGCTGGATGACGCGGTTCCTGACGAACATGATGGCGACCGCGGCGTTGTTGAAAATCATCTCCTGCTCATCGAGCGCGGCACGCACACGGGCTTCGGCCAGTTTCTTCTCGGTGATGTCCTCGAACAGACCGACCGCCCCCGCCTCCGGCCGGGCGGGATCGAAGGCTCGCGCCGAGAGCCTGCTCCAGAACGATGAGCCGTCCTTGCGCCGGAACAGTTGCTCGCGCTGGTGCAGGTTGCCCCGAGCCAGATCGGGATAGGCTGCCGCGGCCGGGCCGGTATAGTCCTCCTCGGTGAAATACCACAGCCGCGTGGACTGCCCGAGCATCTCGCCGGGCTCATAACCGAACAACTCCTCCATGCGGCGGTTGCAACGCGCAACCCTGCGGTTGCGCAGGACGACAATGCCGATCACGGCGGTCTCGAAGATCGCCCCGAGCTCGCTGATCGATTGCTCCAGCGCCTCGCGCAGCATCCGGTCCTCGCTGACGTCCTCGATGATCCAGATGGTGCCGTCCTGAGGACGCAGGGCATCGACGGCCTTGGCCGAAACGCGGCACCAGAACAGCGAGCCGTCCTTGCGCTTGAACTGGGTCTCCGCGTGGAAGGCCGATCCCGCGGACAGCACCGGCGCCGCCGCGTGCCCGAGCTCCCGATAAGCCTCGGCGGAGGGGTAGAGCGTCACGGCGGCCAATCCGGCCAGTTCGTCGCTTGCGTAGCCGAACATCTCGGCACAGAGCGCGTTGCTGGAGACGAGCAGGCGGTTGCGCGAGAACAGGATGCCGACGGTGGCGTTGTCGAGAATTGCCTGCTGCTGGAGCAGGATCTTGCGCAGCTCGTCTTCGCTGAGCTGGTCTGCGCGGGCGATCATCTGCGGCCGCACTCAGAGGTGGGAGTGCACGCCCAGGCCGACGAAGCCCGGCCTCATGCCTGTCCGCTCATGGTCTCCAGCAGCTTCAGCATGGCGATCGAATCCTCCTCGCCCAGGTTGGATCCGACCATGGCGTTGAACATCTGCGCCGTCGCCGCCGCGCTGGGCAGCATCAGGCCGAGGCTGTGAGCCTCTTCCATGACGATGCGCAGATCCTTCTGGTGCATCCAGGATTTGAAGCCCGGCTTGAAGTTGCGGTCGAGCATGCGCTGTCCATGGTTCTCCAGAATCCTGCTGTAGGCGAAGCCGCCCATCAGGGCCTCGCGCACCTTGGCGGCATCGACGCCGCTCTTCCGGGCAAAGTTGAAGGCCTCCGCCACGGCCGCAACACCGACGCCGGTGAGGATCTGGTTGCAGGCCTTGGCCACCTGCCCCGCGCCCGAATCGCCGATCAGCGTCACCGATTTGCCGAGGATGTTGAACAACGGCAGGAGGGTCTCGAACACCGCGGCCTTGCCGCCCACCATGATGGTCAGCGCCGCATTGATGGCGCCGACCTCGCCGCCGGACACCGGCGCATCGAGGAACTCGACGCCACGGGCAGCCAACCGGGCGCCGATGTCGCGCGCCGCGGCCGGAGCGATGGTGCTCATGTCCACGACGATGTGACCGGCACCGGCACCCTCGGCGATACCGCCCTCGCCCAGGCAGACCTGGGCGACGTCGGGCGCGTCGGCCACCATGGTGAACACGATCTTCGCGTGCCTGGCCACTTCTGCGGCGCTGACGTGGGCATGGGCGT
>JAJZPJ010000217.1 GCA_021811225.1 Pseudomonadota bacterium | reverse complement strand
ACTCCTTGACTTCGCGGCCGCGTTCGCCGATCAGCCCGACCACGATCACGTCGGCCGCGGTATAGCGCGCCATCATGCCCAGCAGCACGCTCTTGCCGATGCCAGACCCGGCGAACAGGCCCAGCCGTTGGCCGCGACCGACGGTGAGCAGGGCGTTGATGGCGCGGATGCCGACGTCGAGGCTCTGGGTGATCGGCGCGCGCGCCAGGGGATTGGCCGGACGGGACTGCAGGGGGCGGGAGTGCTTGGCGTCGAGCGGACCCAGGCTGTCGAGCGGCCGGCCGTTGCCGTCCAGTACCCGACCCAGCAAGGCCTCGCCCACCGGCAGGTGCTTGGCACGATCGATGGCGCGGCGCTGGCGCGGGCGGCGTTCGCCGATGCGCAGCATCGGCGGCGGGGTCTCCAATGCCGTCACCTGGGTGCCCGGCGCCAAGCCATAGACGTCCGCGCTGGGCATCAGATAGACCTTCTCCCCGGAGAAGCCGACCACCTCCGCTTCGACCGTGCCGCCCGAGGGCACCTGGATATGGCAGCCGGAACCCAGCGGCAGCTTGAGTCCGGTGGCTTCCATGACCAGACCGTTGATGCGCGTCAAGCGTCCGGACAGCTGGAAGGGCGCGGCCTGCTTCGCCTGCTCCCGGCAAGTCTGGAGGAAGTCGGACCAGCGGCTGTGATGCGGGTTCAAGACGGCGTCTCCGGCGGGTCGTCGAGCCAGTCCGAGCTGGCACTCAGGCTCTCCGCCACGCGCCGCCAGCGCGTTGTCACGCTGGCGTCGAGCTGACTGCCGCCCGACTCGATGACGCAGCCGCCGCGTTGCTGGCGCGCGTCTTCCAGGATGCGATGGCCGGCGTGGGCGAGTTGGTCGCCGAGATAGGAGCGCGTCAGCGACGCGTCCTCGGGATGCAGGCGGATCACCGCGTGCGCCAGCGGCAGTTGCGCCAGCGCTTCGTGGATCACTTCGATCACCCGTTCGGGCCGGACGGCGACCGATTGGCGCACCACCTGGCGCGCCACTTCGAGGGCCAGGTGCAGCAGATCCTCGGCCATCTGCTGGTCGAATTGCGTCAGCGCCTGTTCCAACTGAACCGCCAGGGCGGCCAGTTGCCGGCCCTCCGCGCTTGCCTGCGCCTGCCCGGCGCGATAGCCCTCCTGGCGGCCTTGCTGGAAGCCCTCCTGATGCGCCGCCTGGCGGATCTGCTCGATCTCTTGCGCGGTGGGCAGGGCGATCTCGGGCGCCGGCTGCGCCTCAACCACTCCCCGCGGACCACGCTGGGCCTCGGCGCTATCCAAGGCCGCCATCTCCCAGCGTTCCCAGGCGGACAGCTTGCCCTTGTCGACTTCCGAATTCATGGCCGGATTCTACGGGATGTCGTCCCGATCCGCAGGGGAATGGACATGGACCTCATCTGCGCGGCGGTGGTGCCGCTCAGATGAACTGATCTTCGGCGCCGCCGCCGCCGAGCACGATCTGGCCTTCGTCGGAGAGCCGCCGCGCCACCTTGAGGATCTCCTTCTGTTCGGCTTCCACCTCGGACAGGCGCACCGGCCCTTTGGCTTCGAGGTCCTCCCTGAGCATCTCGGAGGCGCGGGAGGACATGTTCTTGAAAACCTTCTCGCGCAGCGCTTCGGAGGCGCCCTTCAGCGCCAGGATCAGCGAGTCGGACTGGATTTCGCGCAGCAGCAGCTGGATGCCGCGGTCGTCGACGTCGATCAGGTTTTCGAAGACGAACATCTCGTCGAGGATTTTCTGGGCGAGGTCCGGATCGTATTCGCGCACGTTGTCGATGATCGAGGTTTCCACCGCCTGACCGACGAAATTGAGAATTTCCGCGGCGTGGCGGACGCCGCCCAGGCTGGTCTTCTTGATGCTCGCGGAACCCGACAGCAGCCGGGTCAGCGCATCGTTCAATTCGTGCAGCGCCTCCGGCTGGACGCCGTCGATGGTGGCGATGCGCAGCAGCACGTCGTTCCTCAGCCGTTCGGTGAAGTGCTTGAGAATTTCGCCGGCCTGGTCGAATTCGAGATGGGCGAGGATGGCGGCGATGATCTGCGGATGTTCGTTGCGGATGAGGTCGGCGATGGTGGCGGCGTCCAGCCACTTCAGCCCGTCGAAACCGGCCGTCTCGCTGCCCGACATGATGCGCGAAATCAGGTTGGCGGCGCGGTCGTCGCCCAGTGCCTTGGTCAGCATCGAGCGCAGCACGTTTTCGTCCACCGACATCGAGGCGCCCTTTTCGGTGTGTTTGCGCAGATCGTCCAGCACCTCCTCGATCTTTTCTTGCGGCACCGCCTTCAACTGCGACATCGCCTTGCTGACCTTCTGCACTTCGCGCGGCCCCAGGTGCTTCAGCACCTCGGCGGCCTCGTCTTCGCCCAATGACAGCAGCAGGATCGCGCTCTTCTCGACGCCGTCACTCATTGGCGCCGCCCGACCATTCCTTGATGACGTTGGCAACCGTCTTGGGGTCGGCCTTGGCCAGATCGCGTGCGCTGGCCAGCTTGGCGTCATAGGCCATGTGCTGGATCTGGGCTTCGCGGTCCTCTAGCTCCAGCTGGGCGATCGGGCCGGCCGCCTCCAGGGCCGCCGGCGGCTGCAGCAGATTGCCCAGGAGCGGTTTCACCACCCGGCTCCAGAGCAGCAGGGCGACGATGACGACCAGCAGATACTTGATGCCTTCCTGGGCCATGGCGAGGATTTCCGGGTTCTTCCACAGCGGAATCGGCGCGACCACCTCCTTCCCGGTGTTGCTGGGCGAGAACGAGGTATTGACCACATTGACCGTGTCGCCGCGCGCCTTGGAGTAGCCCATCGCTTCCTGAACCAGCTCGTTGATCTGCTTCATTTCGGTGGCGGACAAGGGCGTCGCTTTGACCTTGCCGTTCTTGTCGGGCGGGGAATCCTTGTCATTGACGACGACCGCGACCGAGAGCCGCTTGATCGAGCCGGGCACGTCCTTGGTGTGCTTGATGGTCTTGTCCAGCTCGTAGTTGATGGTGGCGTTCTTGTTGAAGTTCTCCGGCTGCTTGCCGCCCGTCTGGCTGGCTACCACCGCGCCGGCCACCGGCGGCGTGGTGAGCGGCGCGGTCGCGGGAACCGGCGGCTGGTTGGTGAGCGCGCCGGGTACGCCGATGGCGCCGGGCACCGCGCTGCCGGTCTCGCTCGTCTGCTCGCTGCGGATCGCGGTGTTCGGCGCCGGGTTGGGCTGGTAGCTCTCCGCCACCTGCTCGGTCTGGGAAAAATCGAGGTCGGCGGTGACCTGGGCGCGGACGTTGCCGGGGCCGACGAAGGGCTCGAGGATCGACTCGATGCGCTTGACGTAGCCCGCTTCCACCTCGTGTTCATACTTCAACTGGCTGGGGTCCAGGCCGGCATCGCGCAGCGGATCCCGCGACTGGGAGATCAGGTTGCCGCTGCCGTCGATGACGCTGACGTTCTCCGGCGTGAGCTGCGGCACCGCCGATGAAACGAGGTGCACGATGCCGGAGATCTGGCCGGCTTCGAGCGTGCGTCCGGGCAGCAGATAGACCACCACCGAAGCGGTCGGTTTCTGCTCGTCGCGCAGGAAGGCCGACTGCTTGGGTATGGCCAGATGCACGCGGGCAGCGCGCACCGCGGCCAGCGATTGGATGGTGCGCGCCAACTCGCCCTCCAGGGCGCGCTGGTAATTGACCTGTTCGAGGAACTGGCTGGTGCCGAGCTTCTGGTTCTCCAATATGTCGAAGCCGACCAGGCCGCCCTTGGGCAGTCCCTGCGAGGCGAGTTTCAGGCGGGTTTCATGGACCTGGGTGGCGGGAACGAGAATTGCACTACCGTGTTCGGCGAACTTGTAGGGCACGTTCATCTGCTGCAGCGAGGCGATGATGGCGCCGCCATCGCTGTCGGAGACGTTGGAAAACAATATGCTGTAATCGATCGACCGGCTCCACAGCCAGGTGCCGGCGAGCAGAGCGACGGACAGGGCGACCACCACCATGGCGCCGAGCTTTTGGCTCATGGTCAGGCGGTTGAATGCCTGCAAGGATAGTGGGATTGCCGTTGCCTGTTCCGTGCTCGCCATGTATGGGTGATCCCGTGGTCGCCTAACCTAGTATGGTCCCTGCCCAATTATGCCCGCGCCCTCCGGCGCTTGTCCGGAAAAAACAGGCGCTTTTGGCGGGTATTTCGCCTTTTATTTCCGGGGCATCCGGTTGTCTCACCAGTTCGAATCTGCCATCATCGGGCACGGGCAATCCTTTCAGACCATGAACCCACAACCAGCAGACAACGAGCCGGAAAGCCTGGCCGAAGCCTTCCGAATCTTCAACCAGGCATCGGAGGAACTGTCCACCGCCTATACCGGACTGCAAGCGCAGGTGGCGGCGCTCACCGAAGAACTCGCCGCGGCCAACGGCGCCCTGCGCC
>JAJZPJ010000216.1 GCA_021811225.1 Pseudomonadota bacterium | reverse complement strand
GGTGCAGTTTCCCCTGTTCAGCTGGGGTTGAGCCATGATCGAAAAATCCCTGCTGGACCTGTGGTACGGCTTCGGCGTCGCGCTGGAGCCGCACAATCTGATGTGGTCCTTTTTCGGCGTGCTGGTCGGCAACCTGATCGGGGTGCTGCCCGGGATGGGGCCGATTTCGGCGATCTCGACGCTGCTGCCGCTGACCTACACCCTGCATCCGGTGGCGGCGATCCTGATGCTGGCCGGGATCTTCTACGGTTCGCAGTACGGCGGCGCGATCGGCGCCATCCTCCTGAACCTGCCCTGCCATCCGCCGCACGCGGTCACCTGCCTGGACGGCTACCCGATGACCCTGCAGGGCAAGGGCGGCACGGCGCTGGGGATCACCATGATCGCCTCGTTCTTCGCCGCGTCCTTCGGCATCCTGGTGATGATCTTCGCCTCGCCGCTGCTGGTCAAGATCGCCTTCAAGTTCGGCCCGGCGGAGATCTTCTCGATCATGCTGCTGGGCCTGCTGGCCGGCGGCACGATGGCGCGGGGCTCGCCCCTGAAGGGCGTGGCGATGACCGTGGTCGGGCTGCTGGTCGGCGTGGTCGGCACCGACGTGAATACCGGCGTGATGCGCTTCACCTTCGGCGTCATCGAGCTGTCCGACCGGGTCGGTCGGGGAGGTGCTGGCGTTCGGGATGATCGGGGCGCTGTTCGCGGCGCTGGATTTTCCCGCGGCGCCGATCCTGCTGGGCTACGTGCTGGGACCGATGGTCGAGGAGAATTTCCGCCGCGCGCTCTTGCTCTCCCGCGGCAATCTCCTGGTCTTCTTCCAGCATCCGATCAGCGCGAGCTTCATGGCCTTGTGCGCCCTCCTGATCCTGGCCCAGCTGTTCTTCGGGCTGCGCGCCTTTCTGCGCGACAGGGAGGCGGGCGCGCGCCTGACGGGCGGCTGAGGCCCGCGGAAATCCCTGGCAACGAATCAGCAACATCCTGAAACCCCGATAGGAGTTCCGGGGGGCCCGGCTCCTTCGCTCGGTCGCGTCCGCGTCCTGGCGGGCGCGACATCTTGACCGATGATCCTCGGCCCGCCTTGCACCGCGGCTGTTCCAGATCCATCCCCCCCCGATACCCCCCCCGAAAATCAGCTACGAATTGTTACCTTTTGCTTACATCTATCGTTTAATACACGACATGAGTATCCACGCGCCGGTATGAGGCTCGGACGGGCTTGCATCTGTCCGCCGGACGGCCGCGTGAATGCTGAAGGTAAAAATCTGCGGCGAGCTGTTCTATCGACGCGGATTCCCAATCATTGCCAGGGAGGAGTTTCGATGGAGTTCACAAGCAAGCAAAAGCGATTGCACGTCCTGATCGGTTACGCGCTGGCAGCCGGCGCCCTGACCATGGTCACCACGACGGCGATGGCGGATGACCAGGCGAGCGCTCAGACCAGCGCTCAGACCAGCGCTCCGGTCCAGCGCGTCGAGGTCACCGGCTCTTCGATCAAACGGGCCCAGATCGAGGGTGCGCTGCCGGTCCAGACGGTCACCCGTCAGGAAATCGAAAAGCTCGGCGTCACCTCCACCGAAGAATTGCTCTCGACATTGACGGCCAACTCGGTCGCCGGCGGCGCCGTCGTGGCCGAAGGCATCGGCGCTTCGACCTACGGCTTGTCTGCTGCCAGCTTGCGCGGCCTGGGCCAGAACAAGACCCTGGTGCTGGTCAATGGCCGGCGGCTGGCGAACTATGCGACCGACGGCACGGCGGTGGACATCAATGCGATTCCGCTCGCCGCCATCGATCACGTCGATGTGCTGCTGGACGGCGCCTCCGCCGTTTATGGTTCGGACGCGATCGGCGGCGTGATCAACTTCATCACGCGGCAAAATTTCAGGGGCGTCGAAGGCACCGCCTACACCGGCTTCACCAAGGACGGCGGCGGCGCCAGCAACAAGGCCAGCGTCATCGCGGGCTGGGGCGACTTCCAGAAGGACCGCTACAACCTCACGCTCTCCGCCGACGTCGGCCACGATTCGCCGATCTACGGTTCGCAACGCAGCTACGCCGACCAGGCCTGGACCAACGACGGCTTCCGCGATTTCAGCGCGACGCCGAGCGGCGCCATCCAGACCTTCGTGCCGACCACGACGCCCAACGCCCAGGGCATCATTCCCAATACCCTGGCCAGCACCGGCAAGTACATCGGGGGATTTCCCGGCACCCCGCTGTCGCCGAACAACTGCGCGGCCAACGGCAGCGCCTACGACGCCAATTATGGCGGCTGCCGCTACAATCCGTCGCCGGTGGCCGAGCTGATACCGGACGTCAAGCGCGAAAACCTGAGCGGCAGCTTCCGCTTCAAATTGACCGACGACAACGAGTTCTTCGTCGAAGGCTTCCATTCGCAGCAAAAGACCGTCACCTCGGAGCAGTCTTCGCCCTACAGCGCGGCTTTCCTGGCGCCCGACTTGAAATTCGGCACGGCCAACGTCTACCCGGCGATCATCATGTCGCCGACCAGCCCCTATTATCCCTCCGCCTATATTGCGGCCAAGGATCCGGCTGTGCTCGGAAAGCCGATCACCGTCAGCTACCGCGCCTTCGACGGCGGCGGCCGCATCCATACCGACGACTCCGATCTGTCGCATCTGGTCGTCGGTCTGCGCGGCTTGTTCAAGAACCACGATTACGACATCGCCTGGAATCACAATTCCAGTACCGTCACCGAGAGCACCCAGCAGGGCTACCAGTCCCAACTGGCGCTGGTCCAGCTGCTGAGCAACAACAACGCATTCGATCCCTTCACCCAGTACCAGACGCCTTCGTTGGCCGCCCAGATCTACGGCACCAATTATGTCGGGCCGATGCTCAGTTCGACGCTGTCTACCGATTCTCTCGACGCCAAGATATCCGGCGACATGTTCAACTTGCCCGCCGGCATGGCGAGCTACGCCCTGGGCACCTCGTTCAGGAACGAGAACATGAATCTGGTGCCGAGCGCGGCCTACCAGTCGGGCGATATCTCCGGCTATGGCGCCAATGTGTTGCCGATGAACGCATCGCGCCAGTCTTCCTCGCTGTACGGCGAGGTGGACCTGCCGCTGCTGAAGACGCTGGAGTCCGATATCGCGGTCAGAAACGACCGTTATCCGCAGGCGACCTCCACCAATCCGAAAATCAGCTTCCGCTTCCAGCCCAGTTCGCGGATACTGGCGCGCGCTTCGTACGGCACGGGTTTCCGCGAACCCAGCCTGCCCGAACTGTATAACCCGCAGTCCTACGGCACCACCGCCAACTTCACTGATCCTGTGACCGGCACCAGCGGGCAGTTCAACCAAACGGTTGGCGGCAATCCGAACCTGAAGCCCGAGAAGTCGGAGCAGTCGTCCTTCGGCCTGGTGCTCGATCCCGTGAAGAATGTGTCGGCGTCGATCGATTTCTGGAAGATCAACGTCAACAATCTCGTGACCACGATCTCGCCGCAGCTGACCGTCAATCAGGCCGCCGCCGGTAATCCGGCATACACGGGCCTGGTGACCCGCGATGCTGGCGGCAACATCACGAACATCATGGCCACCAACATCAACGCCGGCGGCCTGAAGACTTCGGGCATCGATGTCGACCTCCGTTGGCTGATCGCCCATTCGGCCAACTACGGCATCTTCAGCACCCGCCTGAACGGAACCTATCTCACCAAGTTCGACGAGCAGTTGCCCGACGGCACGATCCAGCACAGCATCGCCGCGACGATCGGCCCCGACGGTGCCACGCTCAATGCGGTCTATAACGGCGGCATCATCTTCCGCTGGAGGCATCAACTGTCGTTCGACTGGAAGTACCACGCCTACGACCTGACCCTGACGCAGAATTATCAGTCCGGTTACCAGGACAACGCCCGGGCCGACTGCAGCATCTGCGATCCGAGCACTGCCGTGCATGTCGGGTCGTTCTCGACCTGGGATATGCAAGCCGCGTACTCCGGGGTCAGGAACCTGACGGTCAGGGCCGGTTTGAAGAACATGTTCGACCGCAATCCGCCTGCAGTGATTTCCGGTTATCAATATTTCCAGACCGGCTACGATCCGTCCTACTACGATCCGCACGGCATGTTCGGCTACATGAGCGCGACCTATAAGTTCATGTAACGAAGTGACCGGGGTGCGCCGCGGCGCACCCGTTTCCTTGCCAAAGCCGTGGTTCCCACGGCTTTTTTTCTGCTACGCTGCGCCGCGCGATCAATGCGAATCAGGATCCCCGCCATGAAACGAACCCTACTTTGCGCCTGCCTGCTCACCCTGGCGGCGGCCGCCGGCGCCGCACCGGTCTCGGGGATCGACACCCAGTACCTCGATCCCTCGGTCCGCCCCCAGGACGACTTCTTCCGCTACGTGAACGGCAAGTGGCTGAAGGAGGCCAAGATCCCCGCCGACAAGGGAGGCTGGGGCGCCTTCTACGAAG
>JAJZPJ010000215.1 GCA_021811225.1 Pseudomonadota bacterium | reverse complement strand
GGCGACCCAGCGCAGATAGTCGCCGGCGCTCATCCAGTCATAGAATCCGGCCTGCTCCGCCAGCACGCCGATCCGACGGTGCAGTTGGAGCGCATCGGCAACGGGGTCGAGACCCAGCACCCTGACCGAGCCGGACGAAGGCGCCCGCAGCCCGGTGACGACGGAAATGGTGGTGCTTTTGCCCGCGCCGTTGGGACCGAGCAGGCCGTAGATCTGGCCTTTTTCCAACGTCACGTTGACATCCCGCAATACCGCATGGGGACCGAGATTGAGCTTCAACTTGCGGATTTCGACCAGCATGATTCACTCCTTGTGTGGGCCCCAACAGGCCCCAAGCTTCAAAGCCAGCCCGTCCCTCCTGACGAGAGACGGGGTTGTCACCGCTTTGACTGACGGGGGCCTGCCCGTCTGGGGCAACCGATTATTTACTTCGGCGCATTGAGTTCCTCTTTAGTTTGTTCGGGGAGTAGGCGGCATGCCGCCTTCCCCTATATACAAAAGACTAAAGTCATCAGGCCGAGGCCGGACAATCAGTCGTCATCCCGTTCCTGACCTTCACGGCCCTCGGCTTCATGGTCGGCCTGATCCGCCTGGGCGGAAAGAATCTTGCCGTTGTTGATATCCACCTTGACGTCCGTGGTCTGCGTGCCGCGCGTCACTTCCACGCCATACACCAGCGTGCCGTTCTCGTCCTCCAGCTCGGCCCGGACGGCCTTGCCCTGGGCATGTTGCTCGGCTGCCGCGATCGCCTGGGTCAGGCTGATCTTGGCCTGGGACAGCAAGGCCGCGTCGTTCTCCTGCCCTCCGTTGGCGCCGTTCGCGCCCGCGAAAGCCAGGGAAGCGCCGAGCGCGGTCACGCCGATGACGCCAAGTAAAAGGGATTTTTTGCTGCGCATGATGATGCTCCTATAGAGTTGATCGAAATTCGGTAAACGCTTTTTGCATCCACCGTAACAAACACTTTACGCCAGAAGAATTAGCGCACGATTAGGGTACGGCAAGCGAGCCTTCACCCTATCAAGTCGTCGCGCTCGCGTTCATGCGAAGCGCAAAGATAATCTTCATTTCTCAAACGATTCCTCATTCGGGCGTGCCACCATCCAGCCTGCCCCACGCACGTTCTTGATGACATCGGCACCGAGTTTCCTGCGCACGCCATGGATCAGGAAATCCACTGCGTTGCTCTCCACCTCCTCGTTCCAGCCGTAAATCCGCTCTTCCAGCTCAGCGCGAGTGAGGATCGCGCCCGGGCGTAAGAGCAGCGCGTGCAACAAGGCGAACTCCCGCGCGCTGAGCAGTTCCACGACATCGCCGCAGCGAGCCTCCCTCGTTGCCGGGTCGAGGCTGATCCTGCCGTTGGTCAATACCGGCGCGGCCTGTCCGCCCTGGCGGCGGATGACCGCGCGGAGCCGAGCCAGCAATTCGTTGACATCGAACGGCTTCACCAAATAGTCGTCGGCCCCGAAATCAAGCCCTTTGATCCTGTCGTCCACGCCGTCGCGGGCGGTAATGACGATGACCGGCGCCGCGTTGCCCTCTTGCCGCAGCCGCCGCAACACTTCCAGTCCATCGCGTTTGGGCAGGCCCAAGTCGAGCAAGACGGCCTGATGCTCGCCGTAACGCAATGCGTTGTCGGCGGCAGCACCGTCCGTCACCCAGTCCACGGCGTAGGCGGCATCCTTGAGGGCCATTGACACCGCCTCACCGATCATCGGGTCGTCTTCAACCAGCAGGATGCGCATCGTCCCCTCTCCTCACCCTTCATCCACGCGCCAGCGAGACATCATTGCCTGAAAGACGAGACCGGGCCGGCGCTGCCGGAACAGAGCGATGCACAGAAGGATGAATGCCAGCAGCACCGCCGATGCGGTATAGCGGCTCAAGGCCAGTCCACCGGATGCGATGGGCTTGTCCAGAAAATCCCCCACCACCGCGCCCAGCGGACGGGTCAGGATGAAGGCGGCCCAGAACAACACCGTGTGGGAAATCCGGGTCCAAAGGTAAGCCGCGACGACGATCAACAACAAGGCGCCGAACACGATTGCGCCTCCCTCGTAGCCGAGCCCTGCCGTGTCCGCCGTCCAGTCGCCCAATGCGGTCCCGAGCGTCTGGGAAAACATGATGGTCACCCAATAGAACATTTCCGACTTCGGCGAGCCGACGCTATCCACCGCCACGGAACCGAGCGTCTTGTACCAGACAGCCAGTGAAGCCATCAGCAGCGCGAACAGCAGGCTTGCGCCGCCGGTGTAGCCGATGCCAAGCGAACGATCGGCGAAATCCGCCAGCGTCGTACCGACTGTGGTGGTGGCGATGATGGTCGTCCAATACAGAAGCGGATGAAAGCGCTTCGCCCTGATCTGAGCGGCCACGGCGAGGAGAAAAATCGCCGAGAATATCCCCGTGCCGACTAGATAGCCAAGGTTCATCGACATCGAGACGGCATCACCGCCCGTTTCTCCCAAGGTGGTGGCCGCGATTTTGATGATCCAGAAAATCAGCGTGATCTCCGGAACCTTGCTCAATGTCTCTTTAGTCGTGTTTTCCATACGAAATCCATGTTCACTTGCGTTCATTGTCTCACCCAGCCTTTCTCAATCAACCCGGAAAATATGCACTGGTAAGGGCGTTGCAGGCAGCGTACCACCGGCGCAACGAAGCAGCGCTCTTCGCCAAGGATCGGCCAGGCGCTGCCAAACGCCGGAAGTGCGAACCCCGGCATGCTCAAGCTGTCCGGGGCATCGCGTCCCTGCGGGTCACACTCAGAAAAACAACCAGGCTGAGAATGGTCGCGAGAAACATCAGGCTCGTCGTCATGGTGCCCATCCCCAACCCGCCGTTCTTGATCGGCTGGGACAGCCAATCGCCACAGGAGGCGCCCAGGGGACGCGTCAGCACGTAGGCGATCCAGAAGGCCAGGACGGCATTGGCCTTGAACCCGGAATAAGCCACAGTGACGGCGGCGATTATCGCGCCGAACATGAGGGCCGAATGGGCGTAGCCGAGTTTCATGCTCTCGGCGACGAGGTCGCCCGCTGCGGTGCCCAGGGCAAACGTGAACAGGATGGTCGCCCAGTAGAACAGCTCGCGCTTGGTCGTGAAGATGGAGTGGATCGACAGCGTTTTCTCGCTGGCGTACCAGAGGGCGAACGTCGCCAGCAGGGCCAGGCCGAATACCGCCGTGGCTGTTTCCAGTGCGACGCCGAAGTTATCCACCAGGTTGTCGGTGACGAGGGTGCCGACGACGCTGATCAGCACGACGTTAACCCAGTATAGCCACGGGACGTATTTCTTGGCCCGCAGCTGCATAAGCAGGAAAACCGACAGCAGGAAGGCCATGATGACGGATGTCCCGGTCAGCCCGAATTTCAGGTTGAAATTGAGGAAGTCGGCCCCGGTTTCGCCGACAGTGGTGGCCATGATCTTGATGATCCAGAAGTAAAGCGTGACTTCCGGCACCTTGTTCAGCATGTGCAATGCATCTTCGCGCGTAAGCATTTTCATTTTGATTCTCCTATGGTTCCGATAACTTCAGGTCACACGGGCACTCGCGTGACGAGGAAGATAGCAATCGAGAATTAGCCAGGAGTTAGCGGATGCCGGCTCGGAGCGATCCGGTACCTCTGGTCAGCGAAGCTGCCGCGAGGCGAAATCCATTTCCGTCGTCAGACAGCGGGCTGGGCAGCCCGGCAGCAATCTCGTGATCGGGTGCGCGGCCCGCTTACGACCTCGGTTGTTGTCGGGAATTCTTGCTTATACGCGCCGTGAGCAGGGTTTTGAGCAGGTCGTTCGGGCCGAGCACGAGCAGGCCGGCGCTGAGGAATATCAATCCGCTTTGCTCGATCGGAAACGGGCACAGGTCGGTCAGGCCGTGGACGCCGACAAGCGCGCCGACGACGGCGTCCGCTCCCAGCGCCGAGAAATAGAGAAATAGGGGACGAGAGAAATAGGGGACGGAGGGATTAAAGCATAGGCACTTTCCCTCCGGACGTAGCGCGCCTCCTCTCCCTGATGATTCGGCGCTGGGCAACAAGAGACACCAAGTGGCGTTGCGGGGTGCGGCGCGGCGTCTCGGGGCCAAACGCCCCCGCAAAAACATAGAACCGTGGTCTATGCCTGAAGTTTTTAGGTCTCTCCCCAGTGGCGATTGCTTTCGGCATAGGCCAGCATCTTTTTCACCCATGGCAGCAAGGCGTAGGCGGGGAACGCCAGCAGGAAGGTGAGCAGGAAATAGGGGGCGTAGCCCATGGACTGGGCGCCGTAGCCCCCCGCCCAGCCGGCGAAGGAGCGACTCATGGCGAACACCGAGGAGAGCAGGGCGTACTCGGTGGCGGAGTGTTTCTTGTCCACGATCGCCATCAGGAACGCGAGAAAGGCCGCCGTACCCAATCCCCCGGTAAAGGACTCCAGGGCGCTCGCCGAATACACCAGGGCCTTGTGGGCCAGGG
>JAJZPJ010000214.1 GCA_021811225.1 Pseudomonadota bacterium | reverse complement strand
CGAGGCGCGCAGTATATCAAATCCCGGCCGAAGCGGCACAGCATGCCAGGCTGACTTCGGCCAAGCCGCACTTCGAGATTCCGAACGGGGTGTGCACCAGCAGCGGATAGGCGGCGCCGAGAAACTGGCCGCAGCGGGCGATGTTGTAGCCGATCACGGTGCCGGCGACGGTCCCAATCCGCACCTCACGGCCGATCACGAAGCCCTGGTCGATGGCTTGGTTCACGGCACAGCCGATCCGCGCCAGCGCCTCAGCGTTGGAAGCCCGCCCCGATCGCTCGCCCCTGATCAATCCCAGACTGGCCATTTGCCTCATCCTCGAACATGTCCCTGTCAATCTAACGGCCGCCGGGGAAAAAAGCTTGAGGGGCGCGCGCATGTTCCGCCAAGATTGCTTCGCTGCGCTCGCACTGGCGGTACGGCAGGGATAGGGGAGGGACGTTCGCTCAGGGATTCTCGTCTTCGCCGGAGCCGCGGGCGGCGCGCTGCAATCGGTCGGCGACGGCACTCCAGGCCGCCTCAGGAGGCGGCGCCTCGACCAGGATCAGTTCGGGCCTGGCCTCGTCAAGGCGACGCAGCGCGGCGTAGAGTTCGCGGGCGTAATCCGCCGGATCATCGGCTAGCGAGCGCCAGAGCAGTTCGCCGGCGACGAAGGGCGGTGGACGACGGGCGAGCACCGCGACGCGACTGCCCTGGGCTTGCGCTTCGCGCACCGCGGCTTCGAGCGCTGCGCCGTCGATCAGGCGCAGCGGCGAGGACGGCGCGTAGTGTGCCGCCAAGGTTCCCGAGACGCGCGGCCGTTCGCCCGCCGGGCCGCCCTCGACGGGCGAAGCCCCCAGCACGCGTGCGATGTCGGCGGCGCCGATCGCGCCCGGCCGCAGCACCACCGGGGCGCCGCGCGAGAGATCGACGATGGTGGATTCGATGCCGACGGCGCAGGGGCCGCCGTCGACCACCAGTGGCACCGCGTCGCCCAGCTCGGCGCGGACGTGGGCGGCGGTGGTCGGGCTGATGCGGCCGAAGCGGTTGGCCGAGGGCGCGGCGACGCCGCCGCCGAATTCGGCGAGCAGCGCCAGCGCCAGCGGATGATTCGGCACGCGCAGGCCGACGGTGTCCTGGCCGCCGGTGACGGCGTCGGGGACGAGTGCGGAGCGCTTCAGGATCAGGGTCAAGGGCCCCGGCCAGAAGGCGGCGGCGAGCGCTCGCGCCGCGTCGGGCACCTCGCGCGCCCAGGCGTCGAGCTTGTCGGCGCCGGCGATATGGACGATCAGCGGATGGTCGGCGGGACGGCCCTTGGCGGCGAAGATCTTCGCCACCGCTTGCGGATTGGCGGCATCGGCCCCCAGGCCGTAGACCGTCTCGGTGGGAAAGGCGACCAGCTCGCCGGCGCGCAGCAGTGCCGCGGCGCGGGCGATCTGCTCATTCACTTCGGGCTGCCCTCAGGGCAGGTCGGACAGGGTCTTGGCCAACACCTTCTTGGTCTGGCGGACGCGGAACTCGCTGAGCTTCTTCGCCAGCGCCGGGTCCGAGAGGGCCAGCATCGCGACCGCGAACAGCGCGGCGTTGGTGGCGCCGGCCTCGCCGATGGCGAAGGTGGCGACCGGGATGCCGCCGGGCATCTGCACCATCGCCAGCAGCGAGTCCAGGCCCTGCAGGTGCTTCGAGGGCATCGGCACGGCGAGCACCGGCAGCTCGGTCTTGGCGGCCAGCACGCCGGCCAGGTGGGCGGCGCCGCCGGCCGCGCCGATCAGCACCTTGAGGCCGCGCCCGGCGGCGCTGGAGGCGTAGTCCAGCGCGGCATCGGGGGTGCGGTGCGCGGAGAGCACGCGGGCCTCGTAGCCGACGCCGAAGTCCTTCAGGGTCACGGCCGCGGCGCGCAGCACCGGCCAGTCAGAATCCGAACCCATGACGATGCCGACGATGGGCTGGGGATGTTCCTTGCTCGCTTTCATTCTCTATCTTCCCGCTCTGCGCTCGGCCGCCTCGATGGTGTTGGCCAGCAGCATGGTGATGGTCATCGGCCCGACGCCGCCGGGCACGGGCGTGATGATACCTGCAACTGCGCTGGCCGAGGCGAAGTCCACGTCGCCGCAGAGCTTGCCGTCGGGCAGGCGGTTGATGCCGACGTCGATCACCGTGGCGCCTGGCTTGACCATGTCGCCGGTGATCATCCTGGCCCGTCCCACCGCCGCCACCAGGATGTCGGCGCGCCGGGTGTGGAAGGCGAGATCGCGGGTCTGCGAATGGCAGACGGTGACGGTGCAGCCGGCGGCGAGCAGCAGCATGGCCATCGGTTTGCCGACGATGTTGCTGCGCCCGACGATCACCGCCTCGGCGCCCTTCAGCGTCACGCCCCGGCTCTTCAGCATCTCCATGACGCCGTAGGGCGTGCACGGGATGAAGCGCGGCTTGCCCTGCATCAGCGCGCCGACGTTCTCGGCGTGGAAGCCGTCGACGTCCTTCTCCGGGTCTATCGCTTCGAGCACCGCCTCGGCGTCGAAGCGCCTGGGCAGCGGCAATTGCACCAGGATGCCGTGCACATCGGGATCGGCGTTGAGTTCGCTGATCCGGGCGAAGACCACGGCCGGATCGACCTCCGCCGGATAGACGTCCTTCAGCGAGCGCACCCCGGCCTTCTCGCAGGCGGCGACCTTGTTGCGCACATAGACGCTGGAGGCGGGGTCCTCGCCGACCAGGATCACCGCCAGACAGGGCGTGACGCCGCGTTCAGTCAGCGCTGCGGCGCGGGCCGCGAGGCCGGCGCGGAGGCTGGCCGAGAGGGCGTTGCCGTCGATCAGTTGCGCGCTCATCAGGCGGGCTCCGCAACGACGGCCGCAGCGGCCACGGCGGCACGGCCGCCCTCGAAGGCGCGGCCATTGAGCTCGACCATCGCGGGCTTCCTGAGTCTGAAGCGGCCCAGAATGGATTCGCGCAAGACGTCGGCGGAGAACGGCAGGTGGTCGGCGATGGCGCCCAGCATCACGCTGTTGCCCAGGCGCACGTCGCCCAGCCGCAATGCGATGGCCATGGCGTCGAAGGCGTGCACCTCGATGCCCAGCGCGCGGATCTCGCCGACCGGGTCTTCCGGGTAGTCGTAGAGGCCGCCGCTGACCACCGGCGGCACCAGCCGCGCGGTATTCATCAGCGCCAGCCCGCCCGGCCGAAGATAATGGATCCAGCGCAGCGCCTCGGCCGCCTCGAAGCCGACGATCAGGTCGGCCTCGCCCGGCGCGATCTGCGGCGAGAGCACCCGCCCGCCGAAGCGCAGGTGCGAGGAGACGACGCCGCCGCGCTGGGCCATGCCGGCGACTTCGGTTTTCTTGACGTCGTGGCCGAGCGAGATCGCCGCTTCGGCGAGGATCTCGGTGGCGGTCATGACGCCCTGGCCGCCGATGCCGACGACCAGGATGTTGGTCACTTCATTTTTCATGCGCTGCCCTCAGTGCTGCTTCAAGACGTTGATCGATGCGAGCTTCGTCGCGGCGACGATGGCCTCCGGCGCGCAGGGCTGGAGACAGAGGCCGCAACCGGTGCAGGCGGCGGTCTCGATGGCGACGAACTGCAGCTCCACTTCCTTGCCCGAAGCCTTCACCACCTTCTCGCGCCGCTTCACCTGGATCGCCGGACAGCCGATGTCGATGCAGTTGCCGCAGCCGGTGCACTTGTCGGCGTCGACGGCGTAGGGGCTCTGGCGCTTGAAGTCGTCGATCAGCACGCAGGGACGGTCGGTGATGATCACCGCGGGTCCGGGGATCTTGGTCTCCTCGCGCAGCGCCTTGAACAGCACCGGCAACTGGTAGGGATCGACCTTGCGGATGCGCTCGGGCTTGACGCCCAGCGCCTCGCAGATCTTGACGAAGTCCACCCGCGGCGCCGCCTGGCCGCGGATGTCGCGGCCGGTGGCCGGGTTGTCCTGGCCGCCGGTCATGCCGACGGTGCGGTTGTCGAGGATCAGCACGGTGACATTCCCCTGGTTGTAGGTGATGTCGAGCAGACCCTGCATGCCCATGTGCAGGAAGGTCGAGTCGCCGATCACGGCGACGATCTTCTTGTCGCGGTCGGACTCGCTCCTGCCCTTGTCCAGGCCGAGCGCCATGCCCATCGAGGCGCCCATCGAGATGGTGGCGTCGAGCGCGTGCCAGGGATGGCCGGCGCCCAGCGTGTAGCAGCCGATGTCGCCGGCGATGGTGACGTTCCTGAGCTGCGCCAGGGTGTAATAGACGCCCAGATGCGGGCAGGCGACGCACATCGTCGGCGGCCGCGGGAACACCTGGGCGGGCTTGGTGGCCGGCACCGGCAGACTCTCGCCCAAGAGGCGCGCGACCGCGGGCCTCAATATCTCCGGCGCCAGCTCGCCGATCTTGGGCAACAGGTCCTTGCCGCGGCAGGCTATGCCGGCGGCCTTGAACTCCATCTCCAAGAGCGGCTCGGTCTCCTCGATCACCAACAGGTGTTCGACGGTCGCGGCGAAGGCGCGGA
>JAJZPJ010000213.1 GCA_021811225.1 Pseudomonadota bacterium | reverse complement strand
GGCGTCAGCCGCGAAGCCAACCAGCGGGTGAGCAGCCTGATCGCCGAGCGCGTCGCGGCCCTGCTCGAATCCCTCTGAACGATTTCTGAAAACGCCGCTGGAGTTCATCGTGCCGAATCACACCCCGGAACATCTCACCGATCTGGTCACCCGCGCCCTGTGCCGAGCCGGCGCATCGAGAGCCATGGCCGAGGCCACCGCCAGGGCGCTGGTCTATGCCGAGACCCAGGGCCTGTCTTCCCACGGCCTGTCCCGCGTCGCCCAGTACGCCGCGCACCTGCGCAACGGCCGGGCCGACGGCGCCGCGGTGGCCCGGCTCGTCAGGGGCAAGGCCGCCGCCTGCCTGATCGACGCCGCTTCGGGTCTGGCCTATCCCGCCTGCGAATTGGCGGTGCATGAAGCCATCGACCGCGCCCGGGAGAGCGGCGCCTGTTTCGCCGCGGTCACCGACAGCCACCATTTCGGCGCCGCCGGCTATCACCTCGAAGCGGTGGCCGAGGCGAAGATGGTCGGCCTGGCTTTCGCCAACTCGCCGGCGGCGATGCCCGCCTGGGGCGGCAAGCGCGCCCTGTTCGGGACTAACCCGATCGCCGCGGCCTTTCCGAGAAAGACTGCGCCAGCCTTGATGATCGACCTGTCGCTGTCCGAGGTGGCCAGGGGAAAACTGATGATCGCGGCCAAGAAGGGCGAAGCCATTCCGCTGGGCTGGGCGCTGGACGCCGAGGGCCGGCCGACCACCGACCCGAAGGCCGGTCTGGCCGGCACCATGATGCCGGCCGGCGGCGTCAAGGGGGCGATGCTGGCGCTGATGGTCGAATTGCTCTGCTGTGCCCTCTCCGGTGCCGCCTTCGGCTTCGAGGCCGATTCCTTCTTCGTCGATGAGGGCAACCGGCCGCGCATCGGCCAGGCTTTCCTGGTCATCGATCCGGACGCCCTGGCCGGCAGCGAGATCTTTTTCGAGCGCATGGAGACGCTGATCGCGGCGATGCTGGCCGACCCCGGCGTGCGCCTGCCAGGCGTCCGGCGCCTGGCGCTGGCCGAGGCATCGCGCCGCCAGGGTATCGAAATCCCCGCCGCGCTGCTGGCCGATCTGGAGCGCCTGGCGTCCTGATTGACGGTCTGCGTGGCCCGCCTGACGCCCGCAGCAGCCCGATTATTGGTAAGCTGCCGGCCCCGGCCGGCGCGCCTTGATCCCGCGCCGAGCTTTGTCCCGATTCGGGAAAAAGCACCGCTTCCGCCCACGGATCGCGAAGGAACATCCTTGTCCATCGAATCACCGGCGCGCACGCCGGAAGAAACCTGGAACAACACCAAGGGCTTCGCGGCAGCGGCGATGGTGGTGGTGTTCTGGTCCGGCTTCAACATCGTGTCGCGCTTGGGCGGCAGAAGCGCGCTGACGCCCTTCGACATGGCAGCCATCCGCTTCGGCGTCTCGGGCCTGCTGTTTTTCCCCTTCTTCGTCTTCGGGCGGCGCACCATCACCTGGCTGCAATCGACGATCCTGGCCGCCTTGGGTGGGCTGGGTTATGCCCTGTTCGTCTATTCGGGATTTTCGCTGGCACCCGCCGCGCATGCCGGCATCCTGGTTAATGGCGGCATTCCGTTTGCGACGGCGCTGCTCTCCTGGGCGGTGCTGGGTTACCGGCCGGGGCGCCGGGCGCAGTTCTCGTTGCTGGTTGCGGCGCTGGGCATCGCCTTGATCGGCATTCAGAGCTTCAGCCAGGACGATGGTGCCGGCGCCAGTCAGTGGCTGGGGGATCTGTTCTTTCTTTGCGCGGCGACCTGTTACGCATCGTTCGGATTGCTGCTGAAACGCTGGCGGGTTCATCCTTGGGAAACCACGGTCGGGGTAGCGACGCTGTCGATGCTGGTCTATCTGCCCATCTATTTCCTGTTTCTGCCCAAGGCCGTGACTTCGGTCGCCACTTCGCAGATTCTGATGCAGTGCCTGTACCAGGGGGTGATTGCGGCCTCGATCGCCGGTCTGCTCTATACCTACGCCAACCAGACGATCGGGCCAATGAAGGCTTCGCTGATGCTGGCCCTGGTGCCTGGGGCGTCTGCCGTTGCGGCGGTCCCCCTGCTGGGCGAACCGCTGGGCAGGGGGACGCTGCTGGGCGTCGCGCTGGTGACTTGCGGCGCCGTGCTCGGAACTACGGCCGCCAAATGACTCAGGCGGGAGCCCGTTTGAACCAGCCCGCAGCAGGACCGGCTCACTCCACCGTGATCAGCTTGCGCACCTTGAGAAACTGACCGGGCGGCGCCGCCGTCGTGGTGGTGAGCAGCTTGCCCTGGTATTCGTAGGTCACTCGGTAGCCGGCGGGCGGGCCGGCCTCGTAGATCGTATGGCATTCCTGCTGGGGACCGGCGTCACCCGAGCCGACGCGGTCGCCGACCATCGCGCCGGCGACCGCGCCGGCGATGGTGGTGGCATCCTTGCCGTGGCCGCCGCCGAAGCGCGAGCCGAGCAGCGCTCCGGTCAGACCGCCGAGGACGGCGCCGGCGGTATTGTGATCGGGGGCAGGCGGAGCCGCCACCTGGGAGCAGACCTGGCGGGGCACGACCGGCCCCGGTATCGGCTTGGAATCCAGCACCCGCGCGAACTCCGTGCTGTCCTGGATGACGTCGGACGACTGGGGCAGAGTGTCGAGGGGCCGTTCCCGGTATTCGGCCATGCTCGTCAGGGGAAGCAGCAAGGCCGCGATGAGCAAGGTGCGTTTCATGTGTTCAGGTCCTTTCTATTGGCCGGACGGGGCCGGGGAAACCTTTTCCCATCCCACCTGGCATCGTTTCACGTAAGGGTAATAACCCTTGGGTTTGCCGCAGAAATACCACCACTGGCCGTCGGAAACCTGACTGTCTGGCGCCGCCGACGCGGGTGGCGGCGGCAACCAGAGCGTGGGCGTTTGGACGTATTGGGTGACGACGGCGGGTGCCGGATAATACACCGGCGGGCTGTAACTGTAGACGGGCTGGGCAGGGTAATACGTGCTGCTGGGCTGCAGCGCCGACCAGAGCAGGGCCGGGCCGAACAGCAGGCCGAGTCCCGCGCCGAAATCGTCGTCGCCGTGGTCGTCGCCGCGGTCGCCACGAAAACCGCCGTGCCAGCCGCGCTCGCCATGAAAACGATCGCCGTCGCGATCGGCCCAGGCCGGCAACGATGCCGCCGATACCGCCACCGCCAAGGCCAGCAGTGCCGCTCTCGTACGGTTCATGTGCGTCTCCTTTCGTATAGGCATAGCGCCGATCTCGAACATGGCGACAGGATAGCAAACGCACTCGAAGGGATTATTTCCCACTCTTACGGCGAGCCGTCATTTTGTAAACAAATGTTGCCTCGTCCGCGCTCCAGCGCAGCGGACAGCAAGGCCCGAAAGGCGGCGAACACCTTGCGCATCTGGGTCTGCTTGTAGGGGAAAACATCGACCGGATCCAGTGCATGGACGAAACCGCTGTTGTCGAGTTCGAAAACCAGCAGGCGCCCGTCCCGGGTCTCGGCGCAATCGACGACCAGATAGTCGAGCTCGAAACGTTCCGCGACGGCCCGCAAGGCAGCATCGTGGCGCCTGGCGAAGCCTTCGTCGAAGCCGCTCATGAACGCTGCTTCCTCGGCGCGCTTGCCGGCGTCTTCCGCCATCCCCGCATTCAGATAATGGACCATCCAGTGCGCCGAGACGGCCATGTGACAAGCGAATGCGCGGCCCCCGATCAGGACGATCCGGTATTTCCGGTATTGCCCGTCCGGATCGCGGTAATCGACGAATCGGGAGACATAGAAATCGTCTCCCGGCACGGTGCGCAGATAGGTGGCCAGCTCTTCGGCAGCGTCGAGCCTGGACAGGTCCCGGCCGGCGTGGGAGTCGAGCGGCCGGACCAGGACCGGGAAGTCGCCGCCAGCGATGATGGCGCTCATCGTTCGCTCGCCGCGGCTGAGCTGCGCCAGGGTCTGCCGATCGACGCGGGCGGTGCAGGGCATGATCAGTCCGGGTATCGATCCGAGCCTGGCGCTGGCGCCGTCCCGGGACAGGCGGGCGATCCTGTCGGGCGCGTTCAGCACCGGCCGCGGCCAGGATGCGGCCAGGCGTCCGAGTTCCTCGAGCAGCGCGCGATTCTGCTCGGACTGGCATACGGCGATGAACAGCAGGTCGTGATCGGGCAGCGCGGCGGTCAGGCCGGGCGACAGCGGCAGATCCGCGCCGAGATAGAGCAGATCGAGCGCGACGTCCGAGTCCTCCAGCAGGAATTCGACCGGCGTGTTGTCCAGCATCGGACCGGGGCAGGTGATGACGAGCAGTCTGATCCCGACCCCGTCGCCGGCGCCCGGAAGCCGATAGAGCGCTTGCAACGCGATCGCCTTGGCCTGCATCTCCAGACCGAGGTTCCGATCGCCGAGCAGCTGACAGATCCTCGACAGGTCCATCAGCAGTTGGGCGGGGTTGGCGTTGGCCGCAGCGCGTTCGATCAAGCCGGCGAGATCTTCGCCTTTGCCGGCGGCGATGGTCCGCATCAGCGCGGGCAGGCCGATCAG
>JAJZPJ010000212.1 GCA_021811225.1 Pseudomonadota bacterium | reverse complement strand
GCAATCCGCCAAGGATCACGAGCCCGGCACCGTCCTCAACGACCTGGGGCAGGTGACGGGTCAGACGATCAATGTCACTGCCTAAAAATTGGGCAGCCCAGTCCGGGCGCCGATGCGCCGCGCGCTGCCCCTGTCGCCGACGAAGTTATCCACAGATTCTGTGGATCGTTGGGCACCATGTGCGAGCCCCATCCCGGTATCGTCTTTGCCCCACTCCGGCACCGGGCACAGGAAAGCTGAGGCATTCGTGAGCGATGAACGCATGCGCATCGACAAGTGGCTCTGGGTAGCGCGCTTCTTCAAGACACGCAACCTGGCAGCCGATGCGATTGCTGGCCACAAGATCAAATGCAATGGCGAACACGTCAAGCCCGCACGCGAACTCAAGATGGGTGATTGCCTTGAAATCGCGATCGGCCAGGATGTCTTCGTCGTCATCGTCCAAGGCGTGGCCGGGCAGCGACGACCTGCGCCCGAGGCGCGCTTGCTCTATGCCGAAACGCCGGAAGGCGCAGCCAGGCGGCTTGCCCAGCAGGAACTGAGAAGCTTGGCGCCGGTGCTCGGTTCCGATCTCAAGGGGCGCCCGACAAAGCGGGAGGGGCGCCTGATCCGGGGCCTCAAGCGCTAGTCGGGAATGCCGCTAGCCGGTAACATCACCGCCATGAGAGTCATCGTTCAACGCGTTAAAGAGGCTTCGGTTGCCGTGGCTGGCAACATCACTGGCCGGATCGGTCAGGGACTGCTGGTTCTGGCCGGGTTCGAAGCGGCGGATCAGCCTGCCGACCTGGAATGGATGGCGCAAAAGCTGGTGAAGCTGCGCATCTTCCCGGACGAGCAGGGCGTGATGAACCGCAGCGTGGCCGACATCGGGGGTGAAATCCTGGCGGTTTCCCAATTCACCCTCTATGCCTCGACGAAAAAAGGCAACCGGCCATCGTGGGGCCGGGCAGCCAGAGGGGATATCTCGCAGCCGCTTTTCGAAGGCTTCGTCGGGTGCCTGTCCAACACATTGGAGCGCCAGGTTCCTACCGGCATCTTCGCTGCCGACATGCAGGTCAGTCTCGTCAATGATGGCCCGGTGAGCATCGTGATCGATTCCCGGAATCCGGAGTGAGTCGCTGTGCGGCCCGCCCTGAAGCGCCCCTCGGCTGAACTGCCACGCGCTTGCCGCCGAAGGCGGCGAGTGCCTTTCAGAAGATGCCCATAACCAGCCCCGCCGCCATCGTGGCGCCCAGCGACCGGCACGATTCAAGATCCACCGGGGCTATCTGCTTAGCGCGCAGGATTTCTTCCGGCGTTTGCGCGTGGGTGCACACGATCAGGGCGGGTGCCACCGGCGTGAGGCGCCAGCCGGTGGCGATCCGCTCGATCTGCCGGGCGGCGTTGTGGCCGTCGCTGCCGGCGCAGATCATGGCGGCGTAGGGGCGGCCGTTCAAGCGATCCAATGCCGGGTAGTAGCTCCGGTCGAAGAAATCCTTCATCAGGCCCGAGATGGCGGCGAGGTTTTCCGGCGTCGCGAACAGGTAGCCGTCGGCCGCCAGGAGATCGTCCGCCGCCGCGTCGGGCGCTGCGAGCAGGTTCACGCGCAGCGAGCACTCGGTCGCGGCGCCGGCGGCCGCGGCTCGCGCCATCTGGAGGGTGCCGCCGGTCGTCGAATGATGGACGATGAGCAGCGTCTTCACCGGCTCGCCCATCGCGCCGGCGGCCTCAGTTGAGCGTGCGCCCCAGGGCGAGGCGGAACTCGCGCACCAGGTCGTCGTGCTCGGGCTTGGCGCCGAGCATGGCGAACAGCGTCAGCATGGTCTTGCGGCCGACCTCGTCCTGATACTTGCGGTCGCGGCGCACGATCTCCAGCAGGTTCTCGAAGGCACCGCGGTAGTCGCCGTCGGCGGCCTGCGCATTGGCGAGCTTCAGGCGCGCCTCCAGATTCGCCGGGTCCTGGGCCAGCTGTGCCGCCAGCGCCGCCGCGTCCAGGCCCGCGCTGGCCTGTGCAAGCGCGATCCGGGCGCGCAGCGCCGCGATGCGGGTCTGATCCTTGGCGCGCTCGGCGATGCCCTCGACGATCCGCCGGGCTTCGTCTTCGATGCCCATCGTCAGATCGAGCTCGGCGATGTCGAGCAGCGCGGATTCGTTCCTCGGGTCCACTCCGATGGCGCGCTCCAGCAGTTGCCGCGCCGCCTGGTGCTCGCCGCGCGCGATCGCATCCGCCGCTTCCCAGCGCAGCGGATCGGCCGGGGAGGGGATCAGGGCGTCGAGGAATTCGCGCACCCCGGACTCGGGCAGGGCGCCGGTGAATTCATCGACCATCTCGCCATTGACGAAGGCCTTGACGTTGGGGATGCCGCGCACGCCGTAGCGCGCCGAGAGCTCCTGGTTCTCGTCGGAATTGACCTTGGCGAGGAGGAAGCGGCCGCCGTATTCTTCCGCCAGCTTCTCCAGCACCGGCCCCAGCGCCTTGCAGGGGCCGCACCAGGGCGCCCAGAAATCGACGACGACGGGCACCGCGCGCGAGGCATCGAGGACCGTCTGCTGAAAGTCGGCGGTGGTGGCGTCAATGACGTGGGCTGGCATGATTTCCTTCCTCTGGGTGGATTCGCATTGCCGGCAAGGTGTGGGCGGTCGGCCGGGAATCAAGGCGGGCCGGGTATAATTCGTCCTTTACGAATCGCTTCGATCCTCCGCCATCATGCCCGAGATCCTCAAGCTGCAGGGCGGCCCCGCCCATTCCGCCGGCCGTCTCAACCGCTTAACCGAGCAGGCGCGAACTTGCTGCCCCGGCCTCAAGGCGCTCGCCGCCGAGCACTGGTACTTCGTCGAGCTCGCGGCAGCCATTTCCGTCGAGGAGTCGCAGCGTCTCTCGCAGTTGCTGGGCGTGAATGCTGCCGCGGCGGCGCCGGCCGGACAACTGCTGCTGGTGACGCCGCGCCTGGGCACGATCTCGCCCTGGTCCTCGAAGGCCACCGAGATCGCGCGCCAGTGCGGTTTTTCGGCGGTGGCGCGGATCGAACGCGGCACGGCTTTCCGCGCCGAGGGGCAATTCGAGCGCGAGGCGCTGGCCGCGCGCCTGCACGACCGCATGACCGAGTCGGTGCTGGCATCGTTCGACGAGGCGGACGCGCTGTTCCATCACGTGCCCGCTCAGCCCTTGACCACGGTCGCGGTGACGACGCGCGGCCGCGCCGCGCTGGCGGAGGCCAACGACGAACTGGGGCTGGCGCTGTCTCCCGACGAGATCGACTATCTGGCAGATAGCTTTACCAGGCTCGGGCGCGACCCCACCGACGTCGAGCTGATGATGTTCGCCCAGGCCAACTCCGAGCACTGCCGCCACAAGATCTTCAACGCCGCCTGGACGGTCGATGGCCAGGTGCGCGATGAAACCCTGTTCGGCATGATCCGCGAGACGCACAAGGCGCACCCCGAGGGCACGGTGGTGGCCTACGCCGACAATGCCGCGGTGATCGAAGGCGCCAGGATAGCCCGCTTCTATCCCGACGCCGGCGGCGCCTACGCCTACCGCGAGGAAGAGACCCACATCCTGGTCAAGGTCGAGACCCACAACCACCCGACCGCGATCTCTCCCTTCCCCGGCGCCGCCACCGGCTCGGGCGGCGAGATCCGCGACGAGGGCGCGACCGGGCGCGGGGCGCGGCCCAAGGCGGGACTGTGCGGCTTCTCGGTGTCGAACCTCGCCATCCCCGGCTTCGTCCAGCCCTGGGAAGACGGGCCGGCGAATCCCGCCTACGGCAAGCCGGACAGGATCGCCTCGGCGCTGGAGATCATGATCGAGGGGCCGATCGGCGCGGCGGCCTTCAACAACGAATTCGGCCGGCCCAACCTGGCCGGCTATTTCCGCAGCTTCGAGCAGCGGGTGGCGGGCGAGATGCGCGGCTACCACAAGCCGATCATGATCGCCGGCGGCATCGGCAACATCGCCGCGCGACACGCGCACAAGATCAAGTTTCCGGCCGGCTCCTTGCTGATCCAGATCGGCGGGCCGGGCATGCTGATCGGCCTGGGCGGCGGCGCCGCCTCCTCGATGGCGACCGGCGCCAACGCCGCCGATCTCGACTTCGCCTCGGTCCAGCGCGGCAACCCCGAGATGCAGCGGCGCGCCCAGGAGGCGATCGACCGCTGCTGGCAGATGGGGGAAGCCAATCCGATCCTGGCGATCCACGACGTCGGCGCCGGCGGCATCTCCAACGCCCTGCCCGAACTGGTGCACGACGCCGGCCGCGGCGCGCGCTTCGAGCTGCGCGAAGTGCCCTCCGAGGAGCCGGGCATGTCGCCGCGCGAGATCTGGTGCAACGAGGCGCAGGAGCGCTACGTGCTGGCGATCGCGCCCGAGCGCCTGGACGAATTCCGCGCCCTGTGCGAGCGCGAGCGCTGCCCGTTCGCGGTGCTGGGCAGCGCCACCGACGACGGCGAGTTGGTGGTCCATGACCGGCACTTCGGCAACGACGCGGTGGCCATGCCGCTCGAAGTGCTGCTCGGGCGCGCGCCGCGGCTGCAGCGCACCGCCACGCACGCGGCGAGCACCCTGCCGGCGCTGGATCTGCAGCAGATCGATATCGGGGAGGC